>JAYTKG010000500.1:0-18768 GCA_043730435.1 Acidimicrobiia bacterium
AAGCTCAAGGTATACGTCGGGTCAGAGCACCCGCATCACGCGCAAGCGCCCGTCGCTCTGCACCTCGATCACGCAAAGGCCCGCTAAATCATGGCAACCAAGCCCCTCGTGCAGTCCACCGGTCGTCGTAAGGAAGCTGTCGCCCGTGTGCGTCTGCGCCCCGGCACCGGCGTCGTCACCATCAACAAGCGCGCTATCGAGAACTACTTCCCCATGGCTACCCAGCGCATGGTCGTTACCGCTGCGCTCACGTTGACGAACCACGAAGAGACCTACGACATCGACGCCACCATGCACGGTGGCGGCATCACCGGACAGGCCGGTGCCATGCGCATGGGAATTGCCCGCGCGCTGATCGTGCTCGACCCCGAGCTGCGTGGCGCACTCAAGAAGGCCGGCCTGCTCACTCGTGACAGCCGCGCCAAGGAATCGAAGAAGTACGGCCTCAAGAAGGCCCGCAAGGCTCCGCAGTACTCGAAGCGCTAAATCAGTCTTGGCTCCGCGATTTGGTACCGATGGGGTACGTGGCGTTGCCAATACCGAACTGACACCCTCGTTTGCTATCCGCCTCGGGCGGGCGGCGGCGAGGGTGTTGCGCGTCTCGGACATCGTCATCGGACGAGACACCCGCCAGTCCGGTCCCATGCTCGAAGCGGCTTTTGCCGCCGGTCTTGCCAGCGAAGGGGTGAACGTACACCTGCTCGGCGTCTTGCCCACGCCAGGCGTCGCGCATCTTGCGGCTCGCAACGGCTGGGCCGGTGCGGTCATTTCGGCGTCGCACAACCCGTTCGCCGACAACGGCATCAAGCTGTTTGCGGCGTGTGGCACCAAGTTACCCGACGAGGTTGAGGCTCGCATTGAGGTAGAGCTTGGCGGCCTCGGCAGCCCCCTTCGTTCCGGTGCTGATGTCGGGCACATCGGCGACGCCCAGCGGCTGGCCACGTTTTACCGTCAGCACCTTATTGCTTCACTCGAGCCAGCCTCGTTGCTCGGTCTGTCGATCGTCCTCGACACCGGCAACGGTGCCTCCTACGCCCTCGCGGACGGTGTGTTCGGCAAGCTGGCTGCCACGACTCACACCATCAACGACCGCCCCAACGGCAGCAACATCAACGCCAAATGCGGCGCAACGCATCCCGAAGAACTGCAGCGGGTCGTCGTGAAAAGGGGCGCCGATCTTGGGCTGGCGTTTGATGGTGATGCCGACCGTCTGATCGCAGTCGATCACACCGGCAGCATCGTGGACGGTGATCACGTCATGGCCATCCTGGCGCTCGACATGCAGCAGCGACGGATACTCAAAAACAACACGGTGGTCGTGACCGTCATGACCAACCTCGGGTTCCGCCGGGCCATGACCGCGGCGGGTATCAACGTGGTGGAGACCGGTGTTGGTGACCGATACGTACTGCAGGCTCTCGACGAAGGAGGCTTCTCGCTGGGCGGTGAGCAGAGCGGCCACGTCATCTTCCGCAAGATTGCGTCCACCGGCGATGGCATGCTGACCGGTCTTATGTTGGCCGACGTTGTTCGTCGCAAGCGTCGTCCGCTGGCCGACCTGGCCGCAGAGGCCATGACGCGCCTTCCGCAGGTGCTGCTGAACGTGCGTTTGATGAGGCGTGACCCAGAGTTGATGACCAAGCTGCAACCCCACGTGGAAGCAGCTGAAGCGAACCTTGGTGACAGGGGTCGCATTCTGGTGCGAGCCAGCGGAACCGAGCCGCTGCTTCGTGTAATGGTTGAGGCAGAAGATGCTGGTCAAGCCCAAGAAATAGCACAGGGGCTCGTCGACCGCATTGAGGCTTTTGACCGACAGACCAAGGTATAAGACACCCGGTATCCTTTACCGCTATGTGTGGCATCGTTGCAGTCCTCGGTGGTCCGGTCGGTCGTCCAGTCCCATCGAGCGCCAAGGTTCTGGCCCCGCTCGATAAGGCCTGTACTTTCCTCGGAAGCACTGCCGTAGGTGACGTACTTGCTGCCGTGGCTGCGGCAGAACAAAGCAACGTGCTGCTGTACGGGCGCCCAGGTGTTCAGGCCATGGCAACCAACTCCGAACTCACCGCGGCCGTCACGGCGCGGCTCGATCAGCTCGATGCGTGGGTCGTGGAGATCGAGGAGTTCCTCGAACGCGATGTCGATGGTGATCACGTAGAGGAAACCAACGCTGCCCTCATTCAACTGCGCGACGTCCTGTGGTCGTTGCGTCGTGATCGTCTGCGAACCGGAGCGGCCGTTATAGCGCTTGCCGGCCGTGACGCCAACGTCTGGGCCATGAACGCACTCACGCTCGTGCAAATGGCGCTGTCGTCGCTCGACCGGCTCGAAGTGCGTGGCCGTGACTCTGCCGGTATCCACCTGTTCGTCACCGGGCACGGTCTTGACCTCAACGACCCGACGGTTGTGCAACTCCTTTCCACTCGCCAGTCCGACCCGTTGTTCACCTCCGGCTCGGTTCGCGTTGCGGGTGATGCGCTGTCGTTCGTGTACAAAGCCGCAGCCGAGATCGGCGAACTTGGTGACAACACCCGCGTGCTGCGCGGCGCCATGCGGGACGACACGCTGCTCCACCTTGCGCTGGCCAACGCTGGCTCGAAAATTGCGGTGCTCGCGCACACCCGTTGGGCGTCAGTCGGCATTGTGTCGGAGCCAAACGCACACCCGCTCAACAGTGAAGAAATGACAGACCTGGTTGGCCCGTACGTGGTCGGTGCGCTCAACGGTGACGTCGACAACTACGCCGACCTCAAAGCCGAGCACCACCTATCGGTGCACGCTCCCATCACCACTGATGCCAAGGTCATCCCCACCTTGGTGTCGCGCTACACGGTGCAGACCGGTCACGTGGTCGAAGCGTTCCGCCGTGCGGTGTCCACCTTTGACGGATCCGTCGCCATTGGTGCTGCATCGGCCGACGACCCCGACACGCTTCTGCTCGCCCTGCGTGGTTCAGGCCAGGCCCTCTATATTGGTCTAGCCGAGGACGCCTACATCGTGGCCAGTGAGCCGTACGGTTTGGTGGAAGAAACCCGCAACTTTGTCCGCATGGACGGCGAGACCCCGGCCCAGGCCGATCAGCCCTCCAGCCGCGGGCAGGTCATGGCACTCAACGCTGCGTTCGCCGGCACGATCGACGGCATCCGTCGCCTCGCCTATGACGCCACCGACTTGCCGCTCGCCGCCAAGGAAGTCACCCGCGCCGAGGTCACCACCCGGGATATCGACCGTGGCGCCTCACCTCACTTCTTGCTGAAGGAAATCACCGAGGCACCCATCAGTTTCCGTAAGACGTTGCGCGGTCACATCAAAGAGGTCGACGGCCGCCTTGTTGCCACACTGGGCGAAAAGACCATTCCAGCAACAGTTGCCGCCAAGTTGCAGGCGGGCGAGTACCGACATGTGTACGTCATCGGGCAGGGCACCGCTGCCGTCGCCGGACAGTCGATGGCCGTCGTGCTGTCGTCACTGCTGCAGGGCGGCGAGACTCGCAACACGATGTTCGTGCGAGCTATTACGGCCACCGAATTCTCCGGCTTCGGCATGGCGCACGATTTGAGCGACACGCTGATTGTGGCTGTCAGCCAGTCGGGCACCACGACCGATACCAACCGCACCGTCGACCTTGCTCGCGGTCGTGGCGCCACGGTGCTGGCCATTGTGAACCGTCGCAACAGCGACCTCACCGACAAAGCCGACGGCGTTCTCTATACGTCCGACGGTCGCGATGTCGAGATGTCGGTTGCGTCCACCAAAGCCTTCTATGCGCAGGTCGCCGCCGGTGTGCTGCTGGCCTGTGCCATTGCTGAGGCGATGAACGCGGGTGACGCTCGTGATCGCCACCAAATCCTGCGAGCATTACGTCAGATCCCCGATGCGCTTACCCAGGTGCTCACGCTTCGCCCCGAGATCGCCAAGGCCGCGCAGGCGTTCGCGCCGTACCGTCGCTACTGGGCGGTTGTTGGCAACGGCCCCAACACCGTCGCGGCCGAGGAAGTACGTATCAAACTTTCCGAGCTTTGCTACAAGTCGATCGCGTGTGACGTCACCGAAGACAAGAAGCACATCGACCTTTCGTGCGAGCCCATGATCCTCGTCTGCGCCGCTGGCCTAGTTGGTTCCACCGCCGATGATGTGGCCAAAGAAGTGGCCATCTATCGGGCCCACAAGGCGGCGCCCATCGTGGTTGCGTCCGAGGGTGAAGAGCGTTTCACCGCTGCGTTGCAGGTCATAAGCGTGCCGGTTATCGACACCCGTCTCGACTTCGTGCTGTCCGCCATGGTCGGGCATCTCTTCGGCTACGAAGCGGCGCTCGCAATCGATGCGCTCGCCCGTCCGCTGCGTGAGGCACGCGAGGCCGTCGAGCTCAGCACCACCAGCACCGACACCGATGACACGCTGCTGGACGATCTGCGAAACCGACTACGTCCGGTCAACCAGCGCTTCCAGGACAGCCTCCGCTCAGGTGTGTACGACGGCAACCTCGAGGCCTCTACCGCCGTGCGCCTCATCTCGCTGCTGCGCGATGCCACGTCACTAAACGCGCTCGATTCGTACCAGGAAACGCAGGGTAAGGTCGGTACACCTGACGTGCTTGTCGATGATCTCACCACTGCGCTCACCCGGGCTATCGAAGAACTCACCCGTCCGATCGACGCCATCAAGCACCAGGCC
The DNA here is from genome assembly GCA_043730435.1 of Acidimicrobiia bacterium. Lineage (GTDB taxonomy): Bacteria > Actinomycetota > Acidimicrobiia > Acidimicrobiales > Ilumatobacteraceae > JANMCE01. Next base: position 4,672 of record JAYTKG010000500.1, read on the forward strand.
AAGACCGTCACTGTCGGCATCTCCCGCAGCGACGAAGGCGTTCTCGCCAACCGCCTGGTCCGTGAGGTGCTCAATGCCGGTGCCGGACGCGACCGGGTGAGCTACAGCGCCATGAAGCAGATTGCCTCGCTCGATGCCGCCGTCGCCGAAGTCACCGGTTATACCCGTTACGCAATTGAAGGTGACCCGGCTTCGGGCAACGCCACCATCGTTATTGTCGATCGTGGTGGCATCTCGCGCAATGTGCCCTCTCGCGTTGAGAAGAACTCGGAGCTGAAGGGCACCAAGCGGCGGGCGGCCGTCGATCGTCGGGTCGGTGTGGCCCTTGGTCGAAGCGACAAGCGTACGGTGCTTCTGGTGCCCGAGATCAAGGGTGGCCAGACCACGGGCCTCACGTTGCTGCAGGTGCGCTTGCATGACCGTCTGGCTGCCAATGTCGCCCGTGGCGTGCTCCAGGGCTTCGACGACCGTTACTCACGTCTGAACGACACCGTCGTCGAGACCGAGCCGGTGTTCCGCGACGACATCCTCGCCACCGTGCCCGTTGTCGACCTGCTCACGGTGCCCATCGCCGACTTGTCTGAGCGCTGGCGGACCGCTTGAGTTCACCCGGAGCGCGGGTCGTCGGCATCGGCATTGATGCCGTCGATGTTCCGCGTTTTCGCGCGATTCTTGAGCGCACGCCGTCGATGCGCCAACGCTGCTTCACGGTGGCTGAGCTTGCCTACGCGGATCGAAAGCATGATCCGACAGAACGTTTGGCGGCCCGGTTCGCCGCCAAAGAAGCGACGATGAAGGCGTTGTCGGTCGGCCTTGGTGCGTTCGGATTCCATGATGTCGAAGTAGTTGTCGACACTGGCAACGACCCATCCGGGCCGCCTCGTCTGGTGCTACGCGGGCCAGCAGAAGCAATCGCCGCCCAGCTCGGTGTGAACGAGTTGTTCGTCTCGCTCACCCACACCGAAACGATTGCCCAAGCAATAGTGATGGCCCAGGCCGTCTGAATCTCTTCTCGGCCCGTGCGAGTAGTCGGTTGTGCCCGACGTGAATTCTTGCAGGATTGCGGAGCGAAGCGAGAATGAGCGCCAGGAGCGGTAGCGACCAGCGAAGTAGCAATAGGGATACGCTGCACGGATGCGGAAGCTGGGGATGTCATGATTCCGGTCGTAACGCCGGGGGAGATGCAGGAGATCGATTTTGCTGCGCCGGAGGCCACCGATGTACTCATCGAGCGGGCAGGGGCGGCCGTAGCGCGCACGGCCGAGCGAATGATGGGCGGCACCTATGGTCGACGCGTTGTCGTTCTTGCCGGTCCTGGCAACAACGGTGCCGACGGCCGTGTCGCAGGGCGTCGGTTGGCGGCCAAGGGCGCGCACGTCACGGTGTTCGACACGGCCACGCATTCGCCGGTCATTCCGCCGTGCGATCTGGTGATTGATGCCGCCTTCGGAACCGGATTCCACGGCACTTGGCAGGCGCCCGACGTGCAGGCTCCGGTGTTGGCTGTCGACATCCCTTCCGGCGTCGACGGTCTGACCGGTCGAGCGGGTGAGGGGGTGCACCGCGCCGACCGCACCGTGACGTTCGCAGCGCTCAAGCCGGGTCTGCTGTTCCCTCCCGGCAGCGAGTTGGCAGGCAAGGTGGAAGTTGCTGACATCGGCCTCGACGTCCGCGCAGCTCATGCCCACCTGGTGCAGTCATCCGACGTGGCCTCTTGGCTTCCGTATCGACGCGCCGACATGCACAAGTGGCGCTCGGCGCTCTGGATCATTGCCGGAAGCAGCGGCATGCTCGGCGCTGCCCATCTGGCCGTGCGAGGCGCTCAACGAACCGGCGCTGGCATGATTCGATTGTCGTCCCCCGGGGTCGGTGCCGATCCGTTGGCTCCCACCGAAGCTGTGCGGGCCCATCTGCCTGCGTCGCAATGGTCGGTTGAGGCCCTCTCCGAAATCGATCGCTTTCACGCTGCCGTCGTCGGTCCAGGGCTTGGTCGTTCAGACGGAGCGACCGCAAGTGTTCGGGAGTTTGTGGCCAAAGCTCCCATTCCGCTGGTGATCGACGCCGACGGCCTCTTCGCGCTCGCATGGAACGATCGAGGCCCGGCCGCCGTGCTGGCGTCCCGCACCGAGGCCACGGTCATCACACCTCACGACGGTGAGTTCGCGCTCCTCCGCGGCGGGCGCGTGTCGGGCGACCGCATTATAGAGGCCCGCCGCCTCGCCGTCGATCTCCGGGTGGTCGTGCTGCTGAAGGGATCGACCACGGTCGTCGCCGAACCGGGCGGAGAGGTGCTTCTTGTAACGGCCGGCGACGAACGGCTTGCTACTGCGGGTACGGGTGATGTGCTCTCGGGCATCATCGGCGCTCTTTTGGCGCAGCGGCTACCAGCCTTCGAAGCTGCCGCAGCCGGTGCGTGGCTGCACGGCCAAGCAGCCCGGCTCGGTCCCGAGCGTGGGCTTGTAGCGGGCGACATTCCCGACTGCATTCCCGACGTACTCGCCCGCCTATGACCACGCCCCAACGTTGGGCCTGGGCCGAGGTCAACCTTGCGGCGATCGCCCACAACGTCGGCGTTCTGCGATCTCTGGCCGCGCCGAGCGAACTGTGGGCAGTAGTGAAGGCCGACGGTTATGGCCACGGCGCTGTTCGCGTCGGTCGGGCCGCATTGGCCGCAGGGGCAGCGGGGCTATGCGTCGCCCTCACACAGGAAGGGGTCGAACTGCGTCAAGCCGGTATCACCGCGCCGATCTTGGTGCTGTCGGAGCAGCCAGTCGACAACGCCGCAGCCATCGTCGCCAACGACCTCACGCCAACCGTCTACACGGCGGCCGCGGTGCGAGCGCTTGCCGATGCCGTTCGAACCTCAACGGCGACGAGGCCCTACCCGGTGCACGTGAAGGTCGACACTGGCATGCACCGCGTCGGCGTTGCCCCGGCCGAACTTGACGGACTTCTTCGCGAACTTGATCAGGTCTCCCAGGTGCTTCGGGTGGACGGCATCTTCACCCACCTCGCGGTTGCTGACGATCCGGGCCACACCTACAACCTGCGACAACTTGAACGCTTCTCCTCGCTGATCACACCGGAAGTGCGCACGCACGCTGCGAACTCGGCCGGACTTCTGGCGCACCCCGCTGCACGGCGAGACATGGTCCGCGGCGGTATTGCGATCTACGGCATCTCTCCCGGACAGGGTGTGGACGATCTGGCGTCGGATCTACGACCCGCTTTGTCATTGAAAGCGAAAGTGAGTTTCGTGAAGCGTCTCGACGCCGGGGACGCAATCTCCTACGGCCTTCGACACACGTTCTCGTCGGCCGCCAATGTCGCGACCGTGCCACTTGGTTACGCCGATGGCGTCCCCCGTCGGCTGTTCGCGGTGGGAGGGGCAGTGCTGATCGGAGGCAAACGACGCAACATTGTCGGGGCCATCACGATGGATCAACTGATGGTCGATTGCGGCGACGACAAGGTCGATGTGGGTGACGAAGTGGTGCTGATCGGTCGACAGCGCGATGCCGAGATCACCGCCGCCGAATGGGCAACGAGACTGGACACGATCGCGTATGAGATCGTCTGCGGCATCAGCAAACGCGTGCCTCGCGTGTACACGAACCCCTGATAGGTCTAGAAGCGCCGGATGTCGGGACGTTTCGCCGGGCGGCGCTTCATCGCAACCCGGCTTGGGTAGTTCTCTACGAGTCCGTCAGCCTTATCGGTGCACTGCAATGCACTATGTCGAATGGTGTCGTGGTGCACTCGGATGCACCGATAAGGCTGACGGACTAAAACCAAAATCCCCCCGCCGTACTGCTCGATCGACATCACAAAGGTCGGCGACGCCGGCCAACTCCAGCGTGACGTGTCCGTGGGTGGAGGCTGGCGGCCAGACTCTCGAGCCGTTATGGGTATTGGTGCGGCCATGATCACGCCGGCCACCCTGTCGATCCTGACCAACGTGTTCACCAACCCGAAGGAACGCTTTCGATCACACATCGCCTCCGTGTATGCCGGTCGCATCGGTGATGCGCTCGCCGGTCAGCCCATCACTCCTGCTGCTCTGAAGGTTGCGAAAGATTCCCTGGGTGGTGCGTTGGCGGTGGCCCAGCAGGCAGGCGAGAACGGTCTCGGCCCGCTACTGACCGCTGCTCAGTCTCCGCCAAGGCGGTAGATTCTTTCGGTGGTTTCCCTGTCCGACTGCCAGCCGTTGGCGTTGATCGCGTGATTATCCTGCGTACCAGCGAGGCGACGGCCACCAAGGCCGTCGCCGCCGCATTGGCTAGAGCCGCCAAATCCGGCGACCTCATCGTGCTGGCTGGCGAAATGGGTGTCGGCAAGACGGCATTTGCACAGGGTTTCGCCGTTGGCCTCGATATCAGCGAAACCGTCACCAGCCCCACGTTCACGCTTGTGCGCTCGTATCCCATCGCCCCGCAACCGGGGCGGCCAAGGGTGTTGCATCACCTCGATGTCTATCGCCTCGATCGCATGAACGAAGTAGCCGACCTGGCCATCGGCGAACTGATCGACGATCGCAGTGTCACACTCATCGAGTGGGGTGACGCAGTGGCCGATGTGCTGCCGAAGGACCGGTTGGAGATCCTTATCTCGTACGGGGAAGGGACCGACGATCGCGTGATCGAGATCGAGGCCATCGGATCATTGTGGGGGCCAAGACTGACGCGCCTGTCCGCCACCTGGCAGGCCTGGTCGTAGTGCTGATCCTGGGAATCGAATCAGCAACCCATCGGGTCGGCTGCGCCATCGGCGGGCACGAAGGTGTCATTGCGCTGCACGAAGTCACGGGCGGCCGTCGTCACGCGGAAACGCTTGCCCCCGCGATTGAATTCATCTGCCAGCAGGCTGATGTGACGCTCGCTGAGCTGGGTTGCATCGCCGTCGATATCGGCCCCGGGTTGTTCACCGGTATGCGGGTCGGCATCGCTACCGCAAAGGCGTTGGCCCATGCGCTGCGGGTGCCTATGGTGGGCATTGCCAGCCTTGACCTGCTGGCCTTCCCCTTGCGCCACACCGATCGCACCATCGTGGCCGTTATCGATGCGCGGCGTGGCGAGATCTACCACTCGCTTTACCGGCAAGCACCGGGCGGAATTCAGCGGTTGACAGAACCAGCGGTCGGCACGACAGAGGACCTCATAAGCGAGCTGCTGGTCGTGCGAGACGATCTGCTCTTGGTCGGCGACGGCGCCCTTCGCTACCGCGACCAGTTTGTGTCCGAACTCCCAAAGGCGGCGTTTGCCGACGCTTGGTTGGCCCATCCCTCGGCCGCGCCGCTTGTTCAATTGGCCCACGCGCAGGCGTTGCGAGAGCAGTTCGTGAACCCGTGGGAACTCGATCCGCTCTACCTGCGCCAGCCCGATGCCGAGATCAACTGGATCACCCGTCAAGGCCGCCACCGATGAAAACGCAACCGGTGGTGGCAACGGTGGTGATGAGCCCGATGAAACGTCGGCATCTTCGCCAGATCATGAAGATCGAAAAGCAGGTCTACCCGCGTCCGTGGGCACCGACGGTTTTCACCAACGAGATCGGCGCGCCGAAGCATCAGCGACGATACATTGTCGCTCGCATCGACGGTCGCGTTGTCGGCTATGCGGGCCTGATGTTTGCCGAAGATGCCCGCGATGGTTCGCCCTCTGCGCACATCACGAACATTGCGGTCGACCCGATGTGGCACCGTCACAAGATCGGCACCCGCCTGATGCTTACCGTTGCCCGCATCGCTCGCGAACATGGCGCGGTGAGCCTTACGCTTGAAGTGCGTCACACCAACGTGGCGGCGCAGCGTCTCTACCACCGGTTCGGCTTCCTGCAGGAAGGCGTGCGGAAGCGCTACTACGAAAACACCGACGACGCACTTGTGCTGTGGGCAAGTGGCATTCATCAGCCGGCGTACACCGAGCGACTCGCCGACCTTGCCGCCGAGGTCCCTGGAACAACACTGAACGAAGGAATCTTCGATGACGACGCATGACTTGATAGTTGATGATGCAACTGTCGTCCTGGGTATCGAGACGAGCTGTGACGAGACTGCAGCAGCGTGCGTCATGGGTGGCTTTGATGTGTTGTCGAGCGTGGTGTCCACCCAGATTGATCTGCACGCCCGCTACGGCGGCGTAGTGCCCGAGATCGCTAGTCGCGCTCACCTCGAACTGGTTGTGCCGGTCATGGCACAGGCCATCGTGGAGGCCGGTATCGAAGACAGCCGTGTCAATGCCGTGGCGGCCACGGTCGGGCCGGGTTTGGTGGGTGCGTTGCTGGTCGGCGTGTCTGCCGCCAAGGCGCTGTCTTTGGCCTGGGGCGTGCCGTTCATCGGCGTCAACCACATGGAGGCGCATCTCTACGCGTCGTTCCTGGAGGACCCCACGCTTGAGTTGCCGCTTGTTGTGCTGCTGGTCTCGGGTGGCCACACCATGCTCGTGTGTATGGAAGGTCACGGTCGCTACCGCCTCCTCGGCCAGACCATTGATGACGCGGCGGGCGAGGCATTCGACAAGGTCGCCCGTTTCCTCGGCCTGGGCTACCCCGGCGGGCCCGCCATCGATCTGGCCGCAATGGACGGCGACCCAGAGGCCATCAACTTCCCGCGCGCCATGCTGCACGACGGGCTCGATTTCTCCTTTTCCGGATTGAAGACATCGGTCGTGAACTACGTGCGCAAGAACCCCGATGTCTCCGCCGAGGACGTGTCGGCCAGCTTCCAGCAAGCGGTTGTCGACGTGCTGGTAGAGAAAGCTCGACGGGCCGCGAAACAGGTCGGCGCCAGGGCACTTGCGTTGGGCGGGGGAGTGGCGGCGAACAGCGCGTTGCGCGAGCAGTTCCTCGACGCGTGCACGGAGGACGGACTGCACGGTTTCCTGCCGAGCCGATCGATGTGTACCGACAACGCGGCCATGATCGCGTCAGCCGGGTGGCATCGACTGCGCAGTGACGGCCCCACCTCGCTCGACGCCGCTGCCGACCCAAATCTCCGCCTGCAGTTTCTCTAATATGCCTCGCTTGCTCCGCTCCGCTCGTTCCTCGCTCCCGCTTCACTGCGCTCAGACTCGCTTCGCTCAGACAATCGCTCTCGTCATCGCTGCGCGTTTGAGCTTTCTCTGATGCCCACTCGCCCGCATGAGGTTTACATCGTTGCTCCACCGGGCCTGGAGTCGTTTACCGCGGCCGAGGTTCGGACGCTTGGGTGCAAGGTGCCTCGGGTTGGCCACGGTGGATTCTCGGTCAACATGACCACGACCGAGTTGTACTCCGCCAACCTGCATCTGCGCACTGCTTCACGGGTTCTGCTGCGAGTTGGTCGGTTTCAGGCGGTGGACAAGAGCGAGTTTTTCGCTGGTTTCCGCAAGCTGTCCTTCGACCGCTATTTGACGGTGGGCTCCGAGCTGGTTGTGCGGGTCGACAGTGTTGCCTCCAAGCTGCAGCACACCGGAATGATCGAAGCGGTGGTGCGCGAGCTGTTGGGAACTCGTGGTGGGCCAACGGTTCGTGTGCGACTTGATCACGACACCGTCACCGTCAGCGTGGATGCCAGCGGCGATCACCTCCATCGCCGCGGCTGGCGTGAAGCCACGGCCAAAGCCCCGCTGCGCGAAACGTTGGCAGCCTCGCTGCTTATGGCCGCACGTTTCGACGGCGCGGCCGACGCGTTCATCGACCCGATGTGCGGCTCGGGGACCATCGCTATCGAGGCCGCACTCGCCGCCCGCAACATCGCTTCCGGCCAGTTGCGGTCATTCGCATTCGAAACGTGGCCATCGTTCGACCCAGCGGTCTGGGAACGTGCGCGGGCGAAAGCGGCCGACGGGGTACTCGACCGTGCCTCGCACCCCATCGTTGCCTGTGACCGGGATCCGGGTGCGATTGAAGCGGCGGTTGACAACGCCGAGCGTGCGGGCGTCGAACGCGACATCGAGTTCCGCCAATCATCTATCAGCAACCTCACGCTGCCCGCTGGTGCGGGCCTGTTGGCCACCAACCCGCCCTACGGTATGCGGGTCAGCGCTGGCAACGATCTGCGCAACCTCTACGACACGTTCGGCCGCGTCGTACGCGAACGCGCCGACGGTTGGCGCATCGCCATGATCGCCGCCGACCGCGCCCTGGTCACCCGCGTGATCGCCAATCCGGTCGAGGTCGCCACCCTCGAAAACGGCGGCCTCCCCGTCAGCATCATCGTCAGCCCCTAGCCACACGGACTTTGCGACAAAACCGGTTGCTACACGATCGGTTTGTCGCAAAGTCGCAACCGCCGTCATTTCGAGGCGGTGATGACTTGGAAGGGTGTGTTTGCACAAGAGATGATCGGATCGGTGTCGATGAACCCGACGTACCTCACGAACGCTGAGTTCGGGGACTGGTATCGCACCGTTCGCCCCCAAGTCGTGGCCACCATGACGCTGTGGTGCGGCTCGATAGATGCTGCCGTCGATGCCACCGATGAAGCCTTCGTGCGAGCATTCGACCGATGGAACAAGGTCGGCGCCATGACATCCCCGACCGGCTGGGTGGTAACGGTGGCCATGAACGTCGTGCGTCGTCAGGCTCGCCGCCGCAGTCTCGAAGCAACACTGTTGCGAAAGCAACGAGTTGTCACCGAGCTGCCCGGACCTGCAGGCGAAGCCTTCGACGCGGTGCGAGATCTGCCTGATCGGCTGCGCCGAATTGTGCTGCTGCGATACGTGGCCGACCTTCCGCAGGCCGAGATTGCCGAGGCGCTCGGCCTTTCCCGCAGCTCCGTCTCTACCGCGCTGACCGAAGCACATCGCCGACTACGCGACGTGCTTGGTGAACAAATCCCCCACCCGCTCGACACTCCTACGGAGGATGACCATGTCTGATCTACTTACCCGAGGCACCGAAGCAGTCACCAGTCACCCGCTCGCCCGCGGTGGCGATGTTGATGCCGTCACTCGTGCTGGCGGGCGTCGCCGTACCCGTCGCCGAACCGTGGCCGGATCAACTGCAGCGCTGCTGGTTCTGGCTGCCGGATTCGCTGTTCTTCGTCCGACTGAACAGTCGGTCGTCACCCGTGACGGCAGCGTTGATGCCGGAGGCATGCTTATGGCCAGCGGCGCCGCCGACTTCTACGATCTCGACCCGTCGGTAGTTCCATCAGGATGGCGCCGTCGCATCAATACGGACCTGATGGAGACAGCGGTCTGCACGAAGGTTGAGGCTGGAGTGACGGAGCCGGTTTGCACCGAAACCGAAGGACCTGGGCTCGTAAGTCAGGTCGATCATCTTGCGCCCGGAAACGCGCACTCCACTCCGTTCAATCAGAGTGAAGATCCCAGTGCGAAAGCCCTCAGCGTCATAACCATGCGTGGTCCGGTCGATCTGGACAGCTATGTGAAAAACGAGGCCTGGTCATGGGATGGGGTTGCACCGCCGGTGGCCGTGACGGTCCGGGGTCGTAGGGCCTGGTCGTATACCGACAACGGAGTTGGGACACCGGCTGTTAGCTGGCGGGAAAGCGACGGCGTGGTCATCTCGGTAGTCGGGCTCCATGTCGACCCCTCGGTAGTAGCAGCGGCCGCCGAGTCTCTCAAGACCGTCGAGGTGAAACGGCTCCCGATCGCCCTCGCTGCGGCGAAGATCGATGGCACGGAATGGAATGTGCCGAACCAGGGCCATCCGTATCTTCTTGCCAAGAAGGAGGGCGATCTGGAATGCGTCGGTTTCTCTTACTTTGAAGGCTGCAATCAGGCGCTGGAAGGCCGGCTGTGGAGTATCCCGACTGGAACCGGCTACGTGGTCGTTGGCGCGACGCTCCCTGGTGCAGGACTCATCGAAGCTGTTACAGCGGATGGCACCGTCCTTGCGTCTGACACCGCATACACGCTGCCCGGATTTGCTTCGGCCTTCTTTCGGGTGAACGTTGGTGCAGAGCCTCCAACAGCGCTGGTCGTTCACAACGGAACGACCGTGTCGAAGCTCGTCTTCGGGCCGCCCTATCTGGGCAAGTCGGTGATTCCGGAGTCAATTGACGGTGCCACGACAACGTTCCTGAACGGCGCCGACTTCAGTCTTTCTCGGTCGACCTGGAATCACTACCGCTTTCTGGAAATCAAGCCCCGCACCGCTCGCCGGGCAGACGGCTCGCCGGTGAACATCGGTACCTGCTACGTCTTGGAGACGTTCGAATCGAACAGCGCCTGGTGTGGTGAAATCGGTGACCCGGTTGTGTTGCAGTCGGGCACCTCCACTGCGGTCGTGGCCAAGCCTGGTTGGCTCTTGAACCAGCGTGAAGGTGGCCAACTGGGTGACAACGCAACCGACACCGTCACCGCTGTGTACGCCATCGGCAACACGAGCGAACCGGTCATGGCCACACCCCCCGGCGCATCTAGCCCGGTCTCGTTGTCGCCGCTCCCGACCATCACTTTCGCCGAACTCACGGCCAAGCTGACCAACGGCTGACCCCCAAAGACAGGGGACGGGACCCGAAACGGGTCCCGTCCCTCTTCGCGCCTGGAATGCTCGCCAGTTTGTTAGACGGAAAGGTCTTCGGGGTAGGTGATGTGGATCTCGGCGATGGACTTCGGGAAGTCCTTTTTGTTGTTGGTGATGAATCGATCGGCGCCGGCGATTACGGCGCACGCCAGGTGTGTTGCGTCAGCAGCTCGCAGACCGTAGGCCGCACCAATGGTTACTGCGAGTTCCGCTGTGGCCCGATCCACTGGCTTCAAGTCGAGACGACTCAAGATGATCGCAAGCGCAAGGATTTCGTCGGTATCGCCCGATCTGGTTGGCTTGGTGAGCACCTCAGCGAGCAGGAGAACCGAACCGATTCCTGTCGGCTTGCCGTCGCGCAGTGGCGGAAGGTTTGCCACAACAACAACGCCGACAGGGTCTCGTGGGTTGGCCGCGTAGATCAGAACGTCGGCATCGAAGGCGTCCAATGCGGTTAGCGACCGTCGCGGCTGGCTCGAACCGAGGCGACGAGTTCAGCGGCTCGCTCACTTGAGAGTCCGGGCAGCGAGGAGAGTTCGAGATGGCGGGCAGACTCGATCAAGTCATGCAGCTCGTCCGCCTTCTTGAACAGTTCGGCGGCGCGACGGCTGCGGAGGGCGTCCGGACGTACGAGGACGGCTGTTGGCTGACCGTGGCGGGTGATGGTGACCTCTTCACCGTTTGCGACGCGATCAAGCAGTTCCGGCAACGTGGCACGAGCATCGGACGCAGTTACGATCATGGAGCCAAATTGTACAGTACTGTACGGTTCTGTACAATCAATCGTCAGCGAGCACATGGACTTTGCGACAAAACCGGTCGTCCCGCGATGGGTTTGTCGCAAAGTCGAGGCAGAGGCTACGAGCCGCGGGCGATCCACTCTTCGAGCTGGGGCAATTCGGCGCCGATGGTGGTGCTCTCGCCGTGGCCGGTGTGGATGATGGTGTGGGGCGGCAGGATGAACAGCTTGGTGCGGATGCTCTCGATGATGTCGGTGAAGTTGCCGGTGCTGGTGGCGGTGGCGCCGGGGCCGCCACAGAACAGGGTGTCGCCTGAGAACACTCGGCCAGTGGTGGCGAAGCAGCAGCAGCCGGGGGAATGACCGGGCGTATGCACGACGCGAAGCTGCTCGCCGCCGACCATGAACTTGTCGCCTTCAACGAGGTGCTTGTCGGGGAGCATGCCGGGGTAGACCGCGTCGAACAGCAGGTCGTCGGCCGGGTGCAGGTAGATAGGTGCATCCACCACGTCCTGCACAGCAATGGCCGCGTTGACGTGGTCGTTGTGGCCGTGGGTGAGAAGGATGGCCTTCACCCTGCGACCGTGCACGGCGTCGAGGATGGCTTCGGCGTCGTGAGCGGCGTCGATGATGGCGACCTCACGGTCGTTGCCGACGATCCAGACGTTATTGGTGACTTCCCACTCGTTGCCGTCGATGGCGAACATGCCGTTGGTGGTGACTAGTTCAAAGGGCATCAGAACACCACGACCGAGCGCAGCACTTCGCCGCGTTCCATCCGGTGGTAGGCCTCTTCTACGCCTTCAAGCGCAATGGTTTCGGTGACGAAACGATCGAGATCGAGGCGTCCTTGTAGGTACAGGTCAATCAACATCGGGAAATCCTTGCTGGGGAGGCAGTCCCCGTACCAGCTGGGCTTAAGCGCCCCGCCGCGGCCAAAGAACTCAATCATCGGAATGTCGGGCATCTTCATGGTGGGATTCGGCACGCCAACCTGCACCACGGTGCCAGCGAGGTCACGAGCATAGAACGCCTGCTCGAGCACCTTGGGGTTTCCGACGGCTTCGATACACACATCGGCGCCAAGCCCACCGGTGGCTGCCTTCACGCCTTCGACAGGGTCGCCGGTGGATGCGTTTACGGTGTGGGTGGCTCCGAATTCACGGGCGATAGCCAGCTTGCGATCATCGAGGTCCACGGCCACGATCGTGGTGGCGCCCGCAAGGCGAGCGCCTGCGATAGCTGCGTCACCAACGCCGCCGCAGCCAAACACCGCAACGGTTGAACCTCGTGAGACCTGGCCGGTATGAATGGCGGCACCGATGCCAGCCATCACGCCGCAGCCGAGCAACCCGGCGGTGGCAGCCGGTGCAGCCGGATTGACCGGGGTGCATTGGCCCGAGTGAACAAGGGTCTTTTCGGCGAACGCGCCGATGCCCAGTGCGGGCGAGAGGGCGACGCCGTCGAGCGTCATCTTCTGGGTGGCGTTGAAGGTGGAAAAGCAGTACCACGGCTTGCCCTTGAGGCAGCTACGGCAGGTGCCGCATACGGCGCGCCAGTTCAACACGACAAAGTCGCCGGGCTTCACGTTGGTGACACCGGCGCCAACCGACTCCACAACGCCTGCAGCCTCATGGCCGAGCAGGAAGGGGAAGTCGTTGTTAATCCCCCCCTCTCGGTAGTGGAGGTCGGTGTGGCAGACGCCGCAGGCCTGCACCTTTACCAGGGCTTCGCCGGGGCCCGGATCGGGTACCACAATGGTTTCGAGGGTCACCGGTGCTTTGACACTTCGGCTCACGATTGCCCGTACTTCGTGCGACATCAATCCTCCTGCGTTGGTTGTTCGCGGCCATTCTGGCTGACGCGGACCATCTCTGTCGTTCTCACACGGCGCGCGAGGTCAGGAAGGGTACGCGTCTTCCCAGGCGAGACGGTCGCTTTCGGTCTGCCATTGGGGCTGGTCACTACGCTCGGCGCGATCATCGGAGCCAACCGCTGAGGCAACGGCGGGCGTCAGGCCATCGACACTCCATCCGCTTCGTTGGGCCCGATCCTTCCAACGATCGTCGTCCGACCAGCGATTCGGCAGCCGCACGACCGCCCCAGGGGCTGTTGCCGTGAGCAACGTCGTCATCGCAGCTCGGACAATGCTGTACTGATCATCGACATCGTCGGGCTTGCCCGCTGTTCGTCCGAGGGGATAGTCCACGAAGACCGTCCGGGGAACCCCAACTCCCGTCGTGATCGACAGCGCGCTACTCAGCGACACCGTCGCAATCCCGGCAGCTTCAATCTGGCGTGCGATCAGACCGATCGACTGGTGGCAGACGGGTCAAACGGGCACCAGTAAGACGGCATCGCATCCCTGTGCGACCAGTTCTTCCACGATTCGAGGAGCCAGTACGTCGTGGCAGCGACGAGAGGAGTAGATTCCGCCCACAAAGCTGAGCGCGTTTGGAGCGAGTGAACCGATGACGCCTTCGTCAACCAGCCTGTGAAGGGATCGCAGCGGTAGGACACAGTTCGCGTCATGACGGGCGTCATCGGTGTTGTAGGCGAAATGGGTGACATGAAGGTGCGACGACTCGGTCTCGGTCGGTATGGCTCGGTAGGAGATGTCGTCTCGAAAGTGAAACGCCTCCTGCCCAACAACGTAAGCGCCGCCGGAACTCACAAGGCCGACGTGACACGAACTGAGTGGTTTTGTCAGCGCATGAAACGGCGGCGTCGAGTCATCCAGCGCCCATCGATAGGGGGGATAGCCGAGCGCGTCGTACCGCTCCTTGGATCGGGAGAGGTAGTCAACGGGAGCAGTCACAAGTCACAGCGTAGTGAAAGCAGCCGCGTGAGGCGTCTGGCCCATGTGGGAGCGGCTGGGGCGGGGC
>JAYTKG010000501.1:0-2092 GCA_043730435.1 Acidimicrobiia bacterium
GTCCAGCCAGACGCAGGTTGTGGGCGAATAGTCACTGAGGGTAGGCTTCGATTTCATCCACAGCGCTCGTAGGAACACTCCGTACCAGCGTCGCCGCCCGCTTCGGTTCGACTCGTTGCGGCGGCAACAACCGGCTTGAAATTCCCCGGAGGGGACGCCGACAAGGCCTGTGCAACGAAAGGAATCGTTCGACATGAAAGTCAAATGGAAGCAGCACGTTGCACGTCTCATCCCTGCCGCGACGATGATCGCTGGCGTTGTCGTCGCTGTCAGCGCCGTCGGCGGTAGCGTCAAGTGGGGCTGATTCAGAACTGACCGGGTCGGGCTTTTCGGAGCCCGACCCACCATCTGGGCTGGAGAGTGAGTATCCAGTGAGCGGTCGACGCGGTTCGAGTCAGGAAACGGGTTCTGTGACGATGTTCGTCGTCGGGGTCGTCGTTGCCGCCGCGATTGCGTTGGTCGCTCTGCTCCGCTCGGGTCCGGTCGTGGTCATTGATGGCCGGTGGCTCGAGTTGGCCCTCTTCACGTTCCTCGTCGGTGTCTGCGAGATCAAACCGGTCACCGTCGCGCGAGCCGGAGGAATTCAGGAAGTCGTTGCGTCGGCGACCTTTTCGTTTGCCATCTTCTTGAGCTTTGGGCCCTTGCCCGCGATCGCGGCACAGGTGATCGCCTCAATCATCGGGGACGTCGCCGGCACGAAGCACGCGATCAAGGTCGCCTTCAACGTTGCGCAGTACGTGCTCGCTTGGTCACTGCCCGGCCTTCTGTTCCAGGCGATCATGGGTAGCCGGACGTTACGTTCTGGGACGGAGTTCACCTGGCGATGGGCTGCAGCGCTCGTTGTTTCGGGCGCCACATACTTCCTGTGCAACAGTTCACTCGTCGGGGTGATCATCGCTTTGTCCACCCGCTCCTCGGCGTGGCTCGGCCTCACTGGCATGATTAGGCGCGAGGCGAGTTCGGACGTCGTACTGCTCGCGCTTTCCCCGATTGTGATTGTCGCTGCGGAACGAAGCCTCGTACTGCTCCCTGTGTTGCTGCTGCCTGTGTTGGCGGTGTACCGGAGTGCGCTGTTGTCCGCCGAGAAAGAGCACCAGGCCATGCATGACGCGCTCACCGACCTCCCGAACCGGCTGCAGTTCTCGGAGGTCATCGAGCGGCGCTTTGAGAATGCGAGGAGCAAATCGACCCGTGGAGCGGTGCTACTGATCGACCTCGATCGCTTCAAGGAGGTCAACGACACCCTCGGTCACCAAACGGGTGATGCGCTGTTGTGTCAGATCGGTCCCCGCATTCAATCCATCCTCCCCGACGGCGGCGTGGTCGCACGTCTCGGTGGGGATGAGTTCGCAGTCATGGTTCCAGAAATCGAAGCAGACGACGCACTCCGAATTGGAGAGGCGATCGTCAATGTATTGGAACCGCCGTTTCGACTCGATGAGTTCAACCTCGAGGTCCAGGCGAGCATCGGCATCGCGATCTTCCCAGACCACGGCACCTCGGCCGACGGGCTCATCAAGCACGCCGACATTGCGATGTACTTCGCCAAAGGACGCAACTCGGGGATCGAGATCTACAGCGCCGAGCACGATCAAAATAGCCGTCGCCGATTGAGTCTGCTCAGCGAACTTCGCACCGCGCTTGGGAACGGAGAAGTGGTGCTGCACTACCAGCCAAAGCTCGACCTCTCGACAGGCACCGTGATCGGCGTCGAGGCGCTCGTCCGATGGCGCCATCCGCTGTTCGGTCTGATCCCGCCTGCTGAATTCGTTCCCTTCGCCGAGCACACCGGGCTGATTCGTCCTCTGACGAGCTTCGTCCTGCGTACCGCTGTCATCCAAGCGCGCGCCTGGCTCGATGCAGGCATCGAGACCGCCGTCGGAGTGAACCTCTCTGCTCGAAGCCTGCACGACGGAGCGATCAGCAACGAGGTCGCGCACTTGCTCGAAGAGTTCTCCCTCCCTGCGAATCGGTTGCAATTGGAGATCACCGAAAGTTCGATCATGGCTGATCCCGCACGCGCCAAGCGAGTACTGGAGGATCTCGATGCCATGGGATTGCACCTCTCCATCGATGACTTCGGCACCGGCTA
>JAYTKG010000502.1:0-2417 GCA_043730435.1 Acidimicrobiia bacterium
ACCTCTAACGGGACCGACCTCACGTGATGGAGCGCTGGACCCTCGGACCTCTCCGACCGGGAGAACGCCCCACAGCACTTGACCTCGAAATCAGCCGGATCAGCACGACGAATCCACTGATCGAGCAGTAGCGTGCGGGCGTGCTGCATAGTCCTCTGCCGACCGTTGAAGTACCGCACGCTGTCATGCACATGCATTGGGACGACCTCACGTTTTTGCACTGGCCCTACGACCCCGATGTCATTCAACGACTGCTTCCAATAGGCCTCACGGTCGACACATATGAAGGCCGAGGGTGGATCTCGCTGGTGCCGTTCATGATGCGCGTCATCGTTCCCGGTGATCGTTGGCGGCTGCCCTTTATCGGCCGCTTTCCCGAGACCAATGTGCGGACCTATGTGCGGGCAGCCGATGGCACGCAGGGCATTTGGTTCTTCTCCCTCGATGCCGGTTCTGCTCTTGCGACACTCGGCGGGCGGGTGGGCTATCGCCTCCCGTACATGTGGAGTGACATGTTTGTAGAGCGAAACGCCAACACAATCGACTACCGCTGCACCCGCAGGTTTCCTGGCCCGAGCGGCGCGTCGAGCAACATCGCTGTCACCATTGGTGAGGACTACGAACCGAACGACCTGACCGATCTCGACCACTGGCTCTCGGCGCGGTGGCGGTTGTACTCCGTCATGTTTGGTCGGCTGTGGGGCGCTCACGCGGTGCATGAGCAATGGCAGCTGCAACACGCGAAGCTGCAGCGATGTGACGATGGCCTCGTAAGGGCCGCTGGACTTCCTCAGCCAACCGGCGACCCGATCGTACAATTCGCACAACGAGTTACGGTGCGTATCGGCCGACCACACCGACTCCCGACAGTTGATCCATCACGTTGACGGGCAATGGCCGATAGCCTCGGCGCATGACGATGCTGCCACCGCCAACCACGCCGTGGGGTACGCCCGATCGGGACGCCCGACTGGCCGGAACGGAGATCTACAACTCGGTCATCGACCTCATCGGCAACACCCCGCTGGTGCGGCTCGGTCGCTTGGAACAAGCCGTGCAAATGCCCTGTCCCCTTGTGATCAAGTGGGAGGTGACGAACCCGGGCGGCTCGTCCAAAGATCGTCCCGCGCTTGAAATGATTTTGGCTGCCGAGCGTTCCGGTGAACTCAGACCAGGCGGCACCATTGTGGAACCGACCAGCGGAAACACCGGAGTCGGCCTGGCCATCGTTGCGGCGCATCGCGGCTACAAGTGCATGTTCGTCACCACGAACAAGGTGGTGCCCGAACGCATCGACGCACTGCGCGCCTACGGGGCCGAAGTCGTGGTGTGCGATGTGGCGCTGCCGCCGGAGCACCCTGACAGTTACTATTCCACCGCCGAGCGCCTGGCCCGCGAGACGCCCAACGCCTACCGGCCCAACCAGTATGCCAACCCCAATAACCCGGCAGCGCACGAGAAGACCACCGGCCCCGAAATCTGGCGCCAGACGGGCGGACGTATCAGCCACTTTGTCGCTGGCGCCGGCACCTGCGGCACCATCACTGGAACGGCCCGCTATCTGAAACGAATGAACCCTGACGTGCAGATCGTTGCGGCCGACCCCGATGCCAGCGTCTTCTCCGGCGGCAGCGGGCGCCCCTATCTGATCGAAGGTGTCGGCGAAGACTTCTTCCCCGCTGCGTGGGACCCGAGCCTCTACGACGACATCATCGCCTGCTCCGACGAAGAGGCCTACCTGATGGCCCGTCGCGTGGCGAAAGAAGAAGCAGTCCTGCTCGGTTCGTCGGGTGGCCTTGCTATGGCAGCGGCCATCAAGTTGAAGGATCGACTGACACCCGATGACCTCGTCGTCGTGCTCATCCCCGACTCGGGTCGCGCCTATGTGAGTCGAGTCTTCAACGATGAATGGATGGCTGGTTACGGCTTCCTGCGAGAGTGCGAACAATGCGTCGGCGCCGTGCTCGATGCCCGCGGCGGTGGGCTTCCGTCGTTGCTTTATGTCAACCCGCAAACCACGGTACGAAACGCTATCTTCCTCATGCGAGCAAACGGTGTGAGCCAACTTCCGGTCTGCAAGAACGAGCCTCCGTTTGCGGCGGCCGAAGTGGCTGGATCGGTGGATGAACTCGCTTTGATGGACGCCGCGTTCAAGGACGCCGATGTGATGAACATGCCAGTTGTTCGCGTAATGGGCCCCAAGCTTCCGACCATCGGTGTCGGACAGAAAGTGGAGTTGGCAGTGCAACTACTCGAACGTTCCCCGGCACTGCTGGTGCTTTCCGGCGGGCGACCGCTGAGCATTCTGACCCGCACCGACGTGCTGTCGTACCTGGGGATGGCTACTCATGGGTGATCTCGATGAGCAGGGCGCGTGGGGCTTCGAAACCCGCGCCGTTCATACCGGCCAGGCTCCC
>JAYTKG010000503.1:0-8163 GCA_043730435.1 Acidimicrobiia bacterium
ACCTCTAACGGGACCGACCTCACGTGATGGAGCGCTGGACCCTCGGACCTCTCCGACCGGGAGAACGCCCCACAGCACTTGACCTCGAAATCAGCCGGAAATCGCACGAAATCGCCGTCCAAAACCAGCACCCTCTTACAGCTGCTGTTTCATCCAGTTGGCGGAGTTGTGGAAGTTGGCGATGGCGGTGCCGGGTGGGTTGATGGCGTCGCACGTGGCGGCCATTTCGGCTGAGAGGTGCATGTCGGCCACGGGCAGCATGTGCTGCAACTGCTCCACTGACTTCGGACCGATCAACGGAGCGACGACTCCGGGCTGATCTTTCACCCAGCAGATGGCAAGTTGCGCGGCATCAAACCCGGCGGCGCGTGCCATGCGAACGAAACGGTTGCCCGCCAGAACGGCTGCTTCGCTGACTCGTTCGGCGTAGATGCCGCCCCGCACGGCTGCACGCGACCCGTCAACACGAGTGTCGTCATCGGCGTAGCGTCCTCCCAGAATGCCCATGGCGAGGGGCGACCATGGCAGCAGACCAACGCCGCGAGCCAGTGCCATGGGCACCGTCTCGTTTTCGATGCGGCGGTCGAGCAGGTTGTACGGCGGCTGCTCACTGACCACACGCTCGAAACCTTTCAGCTCAGCAGTGAGTATGGCTTCCATGACTCGCCACGCCGGCGAGGTTGACGTGCCGATGTAGCGAACCTTGCCTTGACGAACAAGGTCGGTCAGCGCCGACAACGTTTCGTCGATGGGCGTAAGAAAGTCGTGCCGATGAAGTTGATACAGATCGATGTGTTCGGTGCCGAGCCGTCGAAGTGAGTCTTCGCAGGCCTGCATGAGGTGGATACGCGACGTGCCCCGATCATTCGGCCCAGCACCCGCCGTCGGGAAGAAGGCCTTTGTCGCAATGAACGCTTCCGTTCGTCGAACACCCTGCGAAAGCGCCTTGCCGATGACCCGTTCGGCCTCGCCTGCCGCGTAGCTGTTCGACGTGTCGATGAGGTTGATGCCACCATCGAGCGCGGCCAGAATCATGCGGATCGACTCGTCTTCTGGGGTCGGATTCAGAATGTTGTCGGTGCCGAGCGCCAGCACCGAGACCGATGCTCCGCTGCGACCCAGCCGTCGGTATTCCACTAGCGCGCCCCATACCCGGCATCAACACTCACAAGCGCTCCGGTCATGTAGCTGGCCGCGTCGGAAGCCAGGAAGGCCACGACCCTGGCGATTTCTATCGGTTCAGCCAGGCGACCCATCGGCACCGTGGATGCGATGCGGCTGAGCATCTCATCGGTAACGGGTTCGGCCCGCTCCGACTGCAGCATCGGCGTACGCACCTCGCCCGGGCACACCCCGTTTACCCGGATGCCATCGGCTGCGTGATCTAACGCCAAAGCTCGAGTGAGATTGTGCACTGCGCCTTTCGATGCGCAGTACGCGGCGACGCCCGCCGAGCCGAGGTCGCCCCATATGGAACCGAAGTTCACAATGGCTCCCCGGCCGGCCAGCTTCATCACGCGAATGGCAGCCCGGCACATGAAGAATGTGCCACTCACGTTTACACCCATGATGTGGTGCCATTGCTCGTCGGTGGTGTCTTCCCCTGCGGCCCGGACGATCACGCCCGCTGCGTTGATCAACACATCGACCCGGCCATACCAGTTGATTGCATTTGCAACGACTGCATCACAGAACTCTGATGAGCTGACATCGCCAGCCACGGACACGCCGCCAAGGCGAGCCGCAACCTCTTCAGCCAACTCCGCGTTTCGGTCGACGATGATGACTTTCGCTCCCCCGGCCGCAAACTCACCAGCCGACGCAGCGCCCATGCCGGAGGCTCCCCCGGTGACGACAACTACCCGATCCTGAAAGTCGGTCATCGATTCATCAGCCGACTGCGCACGCACCATTCGAAGACGTGCCATGCGTTCTCACGGGACCCCACCGACTTGTACGCATTCGCAGCTGCCTGTTCACTGATGACACGACCTTGCGGAACCTTCACCTGCACCTCACAGGCCCGTTCGGCCATGATGAACGAGCCAATCGCCTCAGCAACCGTCGGACCAACGGAAAGCAGCCCGTGGTTGGCCAGTACCAGCAGCCGACCACGCCCAAGCGATTCCGCCAGCCGACGGCCCACCGCGTAGTCGAGCACATCGACTTCCTCCCCTTCGAACACCCCCTGGTCGTCGTAAAACGCGCATGCCTCCTGGCTCATCATCCGCATCGGCTTGGCGAGCGCGGCAAAGGGCGTGCCGTATGGCGTATGGGTGTGGGCAACGCAGGCCACGTCGGGACGGGCCTCATGGATGGGGCCGTGGATCGTGAAGGCGGCGGGGTTGTAGTCACGATCGCCTTCTACTACCGAGCCGTCGGGCCCGATGAGTACCAGGTCCTCCACGGTGGCCGACCGGAACGGTACGCCGTACCCGAGCAACCAGAAATGATCGGTTCGCTCCGGGTCGCGGGCCGAGATGTGCCCGGCGCCATCGTCCCCCCAACCGAACGAACCGAAAAGGCGGTAACCAAGCACCGCTTCTTCTTGGCGAGTGCGACGAATGACGGCCGGGTCGGATTGGGCATCGTTTGGACCCGACGTGTGCAAGAAGGGGAAGGATCGATCCATAACCCGATCCTTTCAGAACCGCAGGCACTACGTTGCGGCCATGCCCTTCGATCAGGTTGGCGACCTTCAAATGTACTGGGAACGACACGGCACCGGTGACCCAGTGCTGTTCATCAACGGAACCGGCGGTGACCTGCGGTTCATGGGCCCCCTGCACGCCCATCCACTCAGCCGGCGATTCGACGCGCTGTTCTACGACCAACGAGGACTCGGCCAAACGTCGATCCCCGAAGGGCCGTACTCGATGCACCAGTACGGAGACGACGCGGCCCGACTCATCGAACACATCGGCTGGGAGCGGTGCCACGTCGTCGGCGTTTCGTTTGGAGGCATGGTGGCTCAGGAACTGGCCCTTCGCCATCCGCACCTGGTCGAGAAAGTGGTGCTCTGCTGCACGTCATCCGGTGGCGAAGGCGGTTCGTCGTTCGACCTTTTGCAGCTGGAAGATCTGCCGCGCGACCAAGCACTGGCCAAACGGGTCGGCGTGCTTGATAGCCGGAATGACACCGACGCGGACCCATGGACGGTTGCTCCCGGCATGGAACTCGCTGTGCAGTTCATGCGCTCGGCTCCCGCTCCGTCGGCTGAAGAGGCGCACGGTGCGCGCCTCCAATTGGAAGCTCGGGCGTTTCACGACACGTGGGACCGGTTGCCCGCCTTCGACCACCCAACCCTGGTCATAGGCGGTCGCTTTGATGGCCAGGCCCCGCCTGCCAATCTGGAGCGGCTCGCTGATCGTCTGCCCAACGCTGTCCTGCACTTCTGCGACGGTGGCCACCTCTTCTTGCTTCAGGATCCAAGCGCGTGGCCAACAATTGTTGCGTTCCTGCAGGATGCGTGGTGACCCTCTCAACCAATCCGAGTCAGTTCACCGAATTGCGAGCGGAGCCACTCCAATCGACGCTCGACCGGTTGCAGCACCGGATCGACGAACGATTCGTCGGTTCGGGTCTTGGTCAGGTGGCCCTCGGGTTACGCGGCGGTCAACGAACTTACCCTGCTCTCCATCGCCCTGATCTTCTTGGTGCGAATCGAGGCCCGTTGGAAACGTCGGCTCGCGTTGGCGTCATTGCATCGGTTACGCAGCGTGGCCCACGTGGTCGACATGCATCAGCTCACCAAGGACCCGAGCGTCATGGCCCCGCTACCACCTACCGATTCCTCACCCGATCGCTCGATGACGCCGTATCAACTCACCCGCTACCTCGACTACTGCTCTGAGCTGCTGGCCCACACCAGCAAGCTGGCCGCTCTCCACGCCCAAGGTTTTGACGACCCGGCTGTGCTCGCCGCAGTGAACGATGTGGAGTCACTCACCCAAGGCTTGTCGGCGAAGATCTGGCAGAAAATCATGATTCTCGATCTCTCGGCCCGCCAACATCAGCAGCCCTAGCTCCGCCGACGTGGCTCAGCAAGATGTGATGCGTAGGGCGAAGTCGAGTGAGTCGGTGAAGATCGCTTCGAGATCGGGGGCACCCGTCCAAAAGTGATCGGAGCCTTCGATGGTCTTGAAAACGACAGGCACGCCCACTTCCTGCAGCGCTTCGGCCATGCGCTCGCTCTGATCGATCAACACGAGCGCGTCCACCGTTCCGTGCTGGATATGGAACGGCGGCGCCGCCGGATGCACGTGCACAATTGGGCTGGCCGCAGCTGCGAGTTCGGGGCGGCTGACGGCGGTGCCGCCGAGCATCTTCGACTCTGCCGAATCTGGGTCGCTGCCGTTGCGCAGGTCCATCGGCGCGTACCAACTGATCACGGCGCACACGTCATCTGCGGTATCACGATGCCCGGTCACACCCAGCAAAGCCGCAAGCTGGCCGCCGGCCGATTCGCCCCACGCAACAATGCGGTCAACGTTAACGTGTAATTCCTCGGCGTTGGCGCGCAGCCAGCGGACGGCGGCTTTGGCATCGTCGATCTGAGCGGGGAACGTTGCCTCCCCACTCAGCCGGTAATCGACCGTGATGACGGCGAAGCCAGCCTCGGTCAGGCGCTCCAGGGCCGATGGCGACCACGATTTGAAGGCCCGGCCGAAACGGCGGCGGGTGCCGACCGCCCAGCCGCCACCATGGAAGTACACGATCGCAGGCGAGGGCGCCGACGTACGCTCGGGCAAGTAGAGGTCGAACTGCAGCGGGCGGAAGCCTTCGATTGAGCCGAACTCGATGGCCGGATACAACGTGCCGCCAGTGGAGAGGGGGACGGGCGCGACATCCAGAATGGTCATAGCCCTAAAGCAGACCACATCGAGCGAGCACATCGCTAACCTGGTTTGCATGAGCGATCAGATCACCAGCATCGAGCAGCTCGACGCCCTCTACGGCGAGCCGGTGCCGACCTCGATATTGAAGGAACTCGATCACATCACCGACGACTACGGCACGTTGATCAACGCGTCACCGTTTGTTGTCATTGCAACTAGTGGGCCCGAAGGGCTCGACTGTTCGCCCCGTGGTGACCCCGCTGGCTTCGTTCGCATCGTGGATGAAAAGACGCTGATGCTCCCCGACCGGCGCGGTAACAACCGTGTCGATTCGTTGCGCAACATCGTTCGTGATCCGCGCATAGCGCTGCTGTTCCTCATCCCCGGCATTGGTACCACGATGCGGGTAAACGGTCGAGCCAAGCTGACCACAGATCTGGCGCTGCGGGAGAGCTTTGCTATGGGCGACAAAGTGCCGGTTTGCGTCGTCGTGATCACCGTCGATTCGATCTACACGCAGTGCCAGAAGGCCATCGCCCGATCAAAGCTGTGGGACCCTGCCGAACACGTCTCGAAGGACGCTGTGCCCACGGTTGGCCAGATGATGCAGAACCTGTCCAATGACTTCGATGGGAAGGCCTACGATGCGGAGTATCCCGAACGAATGAAACGGACGATCTACTAATCGATGACGACTTTGCCAATCATCGACCTGACCGTTCGCGACGCTGCTGTTCAACTCCATAGGGCCTGCCGCGACGTCGGCTTCTTCGCCCTCGTGCTTAATGACGACCTCGACGCCCGACGACAAGAGCTCATCGCTCTCGCCACCGGCTTCTTCGCGCTACCCGACGACGTCAAAGAACAGGTCTCCATGCACAAAGGCGGACCAGCATGGCGCGGTTGGTTCCCACTCGGTGAAGAACTCACGAGCGGAATTCCCGATTTGAAGGAGGGCTATTACTTCGGCGAGGAACTCGCACCCGATCCGAGGCCGATGCATGGTGCCAACCTCTGGCCCGATCGACCCGCAGGCCTGGCTCAGGCCGTGAGCAACTGGATGGACGAGATGCAGTCGCTCGGCCAACAGGTGCTGTCGTACATGGCCGAAGGGCTCGGACTTCCGCCCGACTTGTTTGCCACCACGCTCACCGGTAGACCCACACCGCTGTTTCGCATCTTCCGCTACCCGCCCCAGCCAACCGGTGACCAGGCGAACTGGGGAGTCCGAGAGCACTCCGACTATGGCCTATTAACCCTGCTCGCCACCGACGGCACGCCCGGGCTGGAGATCAACGTAAACGGCGACTGGATTGCCGTGCCAGCCGACCCGAAGCTGCTCGTATGCAATCTAGGCGACATGCTTGATCGGCTCACCGGCGGCCGCTACCGAAGCACCCGTCACCGCGTCCGCAACCTAGCCCACCATGATCGCTACACCATGCCGTTCTTTCTCGATCCCGATTGGGATGCGTCCATCACTCCCCTCGAACTCAATGACGGCTGGGTTGTCCCGCAGGACGCGAACAATCGCTGGGACCGTGCCAACGTGCGCGATCTTGGAGGCACCTACGGTGGGTGGATCACGGCGAAGGTAGCCAAAGTCTTTCCGGCACTGGCAGGCGACGTTGGTCTGTAGACGGTCGCTCGGCTGGATTATCGCCGATAAGGCAGACGGAACGCCCACGAACGGCGAACTGGCCAGTTGGTGGCACTGGTCAGCACTGCAACGCGATAGTGGCCGGTGGTTTACCGCCCGACAACACGACAACGACAGCACCGCCACGAACGCTCGCTGAATCGATGCGTTTGAGCGAGTCATGCCACAGTGGACCTATGCGCGTTCGGAACATGGTTGGGGCCGTTGTTGCCGTTGGGGCCGTTGCGCTGTCCAGCGGTTGTTCGGCATCGCGGGCGCAACCGGTTGTGGTCACGACGCCATCGAGCGTCGATCCAAAGCTGCTCCTCACCGTCGATGACTTCCCTTCCGGGTTCACCGCCGACCCGGTTGAGCGACGACCGAAGCTCGATCACTGCGGCGTTACCGCTTCGGTCGCCGGTGCACCGTCTGTTGTTCCGGCGACGGTCAGTTTCTCCCGGAGCGCAACCGGTGCCGACCTCGCGCAATTCGTGTTTCGGTTCGACAGTGCGGCCGAGGCCGACCGCTATGTAGCTGCGCGGCGCGACGCTGTGGCGGCCTGCATCCTGGTCGACAAGACGCAGAGACCGCTCGAAGTTCGACCGCTCACAAGAGACTTCGGTGAGGGAGCACAATTCGCCTTTCAGCTGCGTAAGACGAGTACCACCGAATCCGGTGATTCTCTACAAGACCAAGTCGTCATCCAACGTGGTCGCATCGTGGAGATCATCCTGAATCAGTCGGCGCGGGTCATTGACACAAACCGCACCTATTACACGGTCGAATCGGCGCTCCGCCGCCTCCGAGCTGCCTCGCCCTAAACTCTGGGCAACTGATCCGCCACGGCTTTGGACGCGACGTACGGAATTTGCAGCCCCAGCGGGATTCGAACCCCTCGAACGTCATCGACGCACAGGCGTTCGCAAGGTAGGCTGGTCCCATGGCGAAACCCGTGAAGATAATCACCGCCGCCGAGATGGATCGCATGACCCCACAGGAGCGCGCTGACGCCGTGGACGCCTCGATTATCCGCAGTTGGGACGACGTGAGCCCGGCGTTTCGTGCTGAAGTCGAGGCAACGGCCAAAATGCTCGGCGAGCAACGACGGGCTCGTGCCTGACCGTCGGGTTCGATTTACCGAACAGTTCTTTAACCGCCTCGATTCTTTGCTCTCCGAGGAGCGAAGCGCATCCGGCGAGCCCTCCGTCACCGACTTCATCGTCCACGACCTGCCGAGAATACGAGATCGGCTAGCGGAGGACTTCGAGCTAAACATTATGGGTACACCCGATCCCGAGGTTCGGGCCTACATGGCGGCCGGTGTTCTTTTCTCAACAATCGCGGTGTACGCCTCCGTCGACGACGATGGCGACATCCACGCGTTCTGGCTGTCGATCGATCGCAACGCGTCTCCTGATGACGCGACCGACTAAAGCCTTTTGGGCCTCCAGATTGAGAAGTCCTCCCGGCTAGCCTCGCCCATCGAAAGCACTCGGCTGAAATCGGACCTACGCTTTTGGCATCCGCAGCGCTTCGTCGTGGCTGTTGTTGGTTCCCAACTGCCGAAGATTCCACATGGTGAAACTCGCAGCCCCAGCGGGATTCGAACCCGCGCCGCTACCGTGAGAGGGTAGTGTCCTAGGCCGCTAGACGATGGGGCCAGGCAGCGAGTAGAGATTAGCCGCC
>JAYTKG010000504.1:0-1790 GCA_043730435.1 Acidimicrobiia bacterium
TCGACTCTCCATCAACCGCAGCCGCCAAGCCCTCCACGGGCGCGCCACCGAGTTCGCAACCAAGACACGCACCAGCCGACGATGCGTCGACCTCGACCAGGTAACCGAGCAACTCCTCAACAACTGGAAACGCAGCCAACAGCGCCATGGGAACCCGACCGGGACACCCGACCCGATCTTCACCAACCCGGCCGGAGGAGCACTCCACCCCGAGACCATCAGCCAACTGTTCTCACGGATCATGCGCTGTTCCGGACTCCCGCCGATCAGATTTCACGACCTCAGGCACACCCACGCCAGCCTCCTCGTCGCCAACGGCGTACCGATCAAGGTCGTTTCCGAACGACTCGGTCACGCCCATCCGTCGTTCACCATCCACACCTACCAGCACCTACTCCCGGCATGAGCGCTACAGCGGCGAGACAATTCGCTGACCTCATCGCCCGGTAGACAGGCCGGAGCCTATAGCCGCCCACAAATCACCAGGTCAACAGACGTTTCGCTAACACGCAACCGGTCAGCCCGTCTACCGGATCGGAAGAAAGCCGGTAGACCACACAAGCCCCCAAAACGTCGAACACCCTGGACCGATTTGCATCGTGACCAGGGCATTCGAGAGCGACCGACTCGTTACCGGATAGCTACCTACACCGAATAGCTACCTATGTGTCGGCCAGGACCTCGCACGTGACGTTCAGCGCACTGAGGAAGTGGACCAGGTGGTCGTCGGTGTGGCGGATGCCGAGGTTGACCATGCCACGAACAGCGACAAGGATGCCTCGCTCGAGCAGGCCGAGATAGAGCCGCTCTTGTAGCTCGTGGTCTCGGTCGGCGGCTTGCATGCCGTCTTTCGGTAGTTGCGCTCGGGCAATGATTGTCAGCATGGATCCGAAGCCGCTGGCAACAAAGTGGAAGCCCGTGGCGCGTGAGTACCGCTGAGATCTGACCACGAAAATCCTCGCCTCTGTCCGTGTGGGCGACGGCATGCGCACTGGTATAGATCCGGCTGGGCACTTCCACGCCGGCGGTCATCGAGGCGACGTTGTTGTTGAAGGTACCCGCGTGAGAAATGGGAGATGGGCCGTACGGGTCGAACATCGACATGACCTCGGCCCGCCCGCCGAAAGCCCCGAACGAGAACCCGGCCCCGATGTATTTGACGAAGGTGGTCAGGTCTGGACGGACCCCGTGGAGGTCAGCGAAACCGTGGGCACCGTGGCGTGACGTCATCACCTCATCAAAGACTGCGAGGGCGCCAACGCTGTGCGCTGCGTCGACCACGGCCGCCAAAAAACCTGGTTGCGCCGGCACGCAGCCAACGCTTCCCATCATTGGATCGACAATGATCGCGGCAAGGTCGGTCGCGTGTTCAGCGGCGGCGGCGCGAACTGCGTCGGGGTCGTTGAAGGCAACCATGATCGCCGGATAGGGCGCCGACCACGATGCGGGTTCTTTGCCGAAATACAGCACACCACCGTGGTAGGCGTTCTCCATCACCATGATCTTTGATCGGCCCGTGAATAGGCGCGCGCCGCTGTGACAGCCATCATATTTGCCTCGGTGCCCGAGTTGGTGAACCGCACGAAGTCCTGTTTGAACCGGGCACACATCAGTTCAGCCAACCGAACCTCAGCGAGGTGCCGACCGCCGACACTGGTGTTGTTGCGTAGCGCGGCTATCACCGCGTCGAGCGACTCTCCATCGCTGTGACCAAGCAGTCCCGCCGTATAGTCGCCGAGAAAATCGATGTAGTCGTGGCCGTCGGCGTCGGTCAAAACGGCACCGGCACC
>JAYTKG010000505.1:0-5268 GCA_043730435.1 Acidimicrobiia bacterium
CTGGCGGCAATCAACAAAAGGCGTTGTTGGCGAAGTGGATGCAGCGCAATCCACCCGTGCTGCTCTTGCACGAGCCGACCCAGGGTGTTGATGTCGGAGCGAAAAAGGACGTCTTCGAACGATTGCGCGACGCGACGGTGGCCGGCGCAGCCGTGGTGTTCTCATCTGCCGAGTATGAGGACCTTGCGCATTTGTGCGACCGGGTGCTGGTGTTTCGTGAAGGGCGCATCGCTGCGACGCTGTCCGGCGCGGATCTCACCGAGGATCGCATCGTCGAGCAGTGCTACCGGGCGGACAAGCCTCGATCGGCGGCATAGCGCTCGTCAGCGCTGGTTCGCTCACCCATACCCATGGGCGCCGGGCGCGGTCGTTCTCTTGCCACTGAGCGATGGCATCGCCCGAGCGCAGCGCGAGTTCGAGGTCGTCGAAGCCTTCGAGGAGGCTCTGTTTCGTGATGGCGGGGACCGTGAATGCCCACGTCGTACCGTCGGCGGCCTTGACCGTCTGTGTCATCAGGTCAACCGTGATCGGCTCCCCGGAAGCGGAGAGTGTCACAAGCTTCTCGATGTCGGCGAGCGCGAGGGCGACCGCGAGTAGGCCATTCTGGGCGCAGTTGGCGAGGAAGATGTCGCCAAAGGTCGAGCCGATGACGCAACGGATTCCGAGTCCGCCGAGCGCCCAGACCGCTGGTTCCCGAGACGAGCCGCAGCCGAAGTTCGGCCCGGTGATCAGGATCGGCGCGCCGCGAAACTCCGGGCGATGCAGCGGAAATGCCGAGTCCTCGCTCCCATCGGGAAGGAGCCGAATCGCATCGAAGGCAAAGGGCGCAACCTCGTCGCGGCCCTTCGTGAGGTGGTCGACGCGGATGATGATGTCGGTGTCGATGTTGGGCAGCAGCAGCGCTGGTGCGGGCCCACGCACCGATCGGAACGGAGGAAAGCTCATTGCGTCCTCACATCAGTGAGCGCTCCGGCGAGGGCTGCGGCGGCTGCCATCGCCGGGCTAGCGAGATGCGTTCTTGCCATGGGTCCCTGACGCCCGACGAAGTTCCGGTTTGACGTGGACACGCAGCGAGCGCCAGGTGGGACGCGATCGCCGTTTGCGGCCACGCACATGCTGCAGCCGGGTGCCCGCCACTGGAAACCGGCCGCGGTGAAAATCTGGTCGAGCCCCTCTGCCTCCGCGTTGGCACGCACCTGCTCGGAACCAGGCACGACCCACGCGGTGATGTGCGATGCAACCGTGCGCCCCTCGACGATACGCGCTGCAGCACGGAGATCGGTGAGGCGGGAATTGGCGCACGAACCGATGAATACCCAGTCGATCGGAAGACCGTTCATCGGCCGACCAGGTTCAAGGCCCATGTAGTCCAGCGCGGCGCCCCAGGCTCGCTGCTGTGCTTCCGTCGGCGCATCACGCGGATTGGGGACGACTCCGTCGATGCCAACGCCGTGCTCGGGACTCGTTCCCCAGGTCACCATCGGAACGATCTCGGTAGCGGCGATCCTGACATCGACATCGAACGACGCATCGTCGTCGGTATGCAGTTCCCGCCACGCACTGCAGGCCCGGTCCCAGGCGTGGTCCTTCGGCGCGTACGGCCGACCCTGCAGCCATGCAAGCGTGGTCTCGTCCGGCGCGATGATCCCGGTACGCGCCCCGAGTTCGACGGAGAGGTTGCACAGCGTCAGTCGCTCCTCCATCGTCATCGCCTGTACGGTCGACCCTGCATACTCAATAGCTCGACCGGTACCAGCGGCAGTGCCGAGCTTGGAGATGAGGTGCAACGCCACATCTTTGGCCGTGACCCCGTTGCCGAGCGGGCCTTCGATGCGGATCCGCATCGAGCGCGGGCGTTGGATCCTCAGCACCTGAGCGGCCAGAACCTGTGCGCTTTGCGACGACCCGACCCCAAGGGCGATTGCGCCAGCGGCACCATTCGTGCAGGTATGGCTATCGCTGCACACGACCGTGAGACCGGGCAGGATCAAACCGAGATCGGGTCCCATGACATGCACGATGCCCTGGTTGCCGCCGTCAATATCGAACACTTTCACGCCAGCCGTCATGGCAGCGGCGCGCAGCTGCGCCCAGATCGAGGTCGAACCCTGCGGATCCACTTCTCGTGATGGCGAGCTGGAAACGAGGTGGTCGGGCGTGGCGAAGGTCAGTTCGGGGCTGTGGATCGGGATGTGTCGTGCAGTCAGCTCTGCGAGGGCCGGTGGGCCCGAGAGGTCGTGGACGAGATGGCGGTCGATGTGCAACAACGCCCAGTCGTCGGCGAACATTTCGATGACGTGTGCGTCCCAAATCTTGTCGAACAGCGTCCGAGTATCCATCACAGCATTGTGTCAATCATTCGCGACGCGAAATTCACAAAGGCTCCTTTGATCAACGATTCGACTCGGGGCGGGACTCAGCTTTGGTGTACATCCTGTGCGTCGATGACGATTAGACCAACATGTGCTTTACTCCACCTGCTCGCGTCCCTGCCCCCATGAGGAGAACGTACCTTGCCCTCGATGACACTCGACCCAACGAGGCCGTGGCCGTACTACGGCGATTTCGTCGTCGGTGCGGAACTTCCACAGCTGCCAGCTATCACGGTCACCGCGGCGGATAACGTCTTGTACCGATCGATCACCGGTGACCAGCACCTCCTGTCTTCCAGCCGCTACGCCTACAGCGCCGTGGGTGGTGCCGGGGTGCTGATCAACCCGGCAGTCGTCATTCAATACTCGATCGGGCAGTCGACGATGGCCACCCGGCAGGCGATCGCAAACCTGTACTACCGAGAAATGCGGGTCCTTTCCCCAGTGATCGAAGGCGAAACCCTGTCAACCGTCACCACCGTGCTCGGTCTGTCCGATTCGTCGCCGAAGAATGGTGTGCACCGCGGCAAGGTATGGCTCGGGATCACCACTCGAGCCGATGGGCGGGACATCATGACCTACGAACGATGCGCGCTCGTCCGCTCGGGTTCGACGACCGATCCCGGCCACCACGACGCAATACCGGGCCCGCCCGATCCAGTAGACCTCGCCGGCCTCGCTGCACAGGTACCTGCCTGGAACCTGGACACGCTGCCAGCAACGGCGTGGTCCTGTGGTGAGGAACGCATCGACCCATTGCATGACCACATTGATCTGGCGGCCCCGTTCGCGCGGATGATCTTTAACCAAGCCGCGGTGCATCGCGACGAGCCTCTCGCCGGTGGACGCCGACTGGTCTTTGGGGGTCACGTCCAAGGCCTGGCGAACGCCTCACTCACCCGCCTGCTCCCCGGGGTCGCCGCTACCGTCGCTTGGGACTCATGCGATCACCTCGCTCCCGCCTACGAGGGCGACTTGCTCGAGTTCCGCCACCACCTCGTCGACGAACTCCCAATCGGAAACGGTCGCCTGCTCCGATTCGTGACGACCGGTACCTTGCGATGGCGCGATGGCGCCCCACAGTCTGCCGAGCTGCTGCGTTGGGTGCCGATCGTGTGGGCTCCTTGAGCTCGGGTTCGGTCGTGCACAACTGGCTCGACTGCAAAGTGCTCGCCACGCACGCAGCCATTCCTCCCGGCTGATCGGCCGGCCGTGAGGATCGCTGAAGTCGGCGTCATCGTCGGTTCGAGGTCATGTGCGCGACCCGCAGACTCTCTGGTCAGTCGGGGTTGGGTAGGTGGATGAGTTTGCGGTTTACGAACTCGTCGATGCCGTAGGGGCCGAGTTCACGACCGACGCCGGAACGTTTGGTGCCGCCGAAAGGGAGATCCGCTCCCCCGCCTTCGGCTTGGTTGATGAACACCATGCCCGTGTCGAGCCGGTTGGCAACGTTCATTGCGACGGACGGATCGGTGTGGAACACAGCACCGCCAAGACCGAACGGGGTGTCGTTCGCGAGCGCCACGGCTTCGTCGATACCACCGACTTTGTAGACGACAGCAACGGGCCCAAACAGCTCCTCACGAAAGGCCCGCATGTCGGGCGTGACACCGGTGAGGACGGTTGCCTCAAAGAACGCTCCCGGCCCATCCGGTCGCCCACCGCCGGTATGTACCGTGGCGCCTTTGTCGATGGCATCTTGAACCTGGGCCAACAAGCCTTGCGCCGCGGCCTCGCTGCAGAGCGGGCCATAGGACGTCGTTGGATCGAACGGGTCGCCAGTGCGCAGGTCCGCCATAGATGCAGTCATCTGCGTGACGAAGTCGTCGTACAGGTGATCAGACACGATGAATCTTTTCGCAGCGTTGCACGCCTGACCGGCATTTTCCATCCGTCCCATCACGGACTGCTCAACGACGCCGGGCAAGTCATTCGTCTCCAAGATCAAGTAGGCATCCGAGCCGCCCAACTCGAGCACCACTTTCTTGAGGTGCTGCCCAGCCAGAGACGCCACCGCTGCGCCGGCTCGTTCGCTACCAGTCACCGATACGCCACACACCCGCGGGTCCGCAACGATATCGGCCACCTGTTCATTCGTGGCGAAAACATTTACGTACGCGCCGTCAAGAAGGCCAGCATCGACAAAGAGCTGCTGTACCGCGAGCGCTGATTCCGGACAGGACGGAGCGTGCTTCAAAATGATGGTATTACCGGCGGCCAGGTTGGGACCGGCGAAACGGGCAACCTGGTAGTACGGATAGTTCCAGGGCATGATGCCGAGCAGCGGACCAACAGGCGACTTACGGATCAGAGCCTTACCGCCCGAACTCGCCGGGATCACCTCGTCAGCAAGCAGCGTGGTCGCGTTGTCTGCGTAGTACCGGTAGATATCAACAACGAAAGAGATCTCGCCAACAGCCTCGGCCGTTGTCTTGCCCATCTCACGAGTAGCAAGCGCGGCGAGTTCGGTGATCCGCTCGGCGTACAAGTCAGCAACGCGATGCAAAACCGCCACGCGGTCAGAAATAGGCGTGGCCGACCAGGCAGGAAACGCCCCCGCGCTGCGAGCGATCGCGTCAGCGATCTCGGCATCGGTCGCAGTAGCAAACTGGCCCTCAACAACACCGGTGGCAGGATTGACGACTCGATACATACTCATGAAAACTCCTCATCCAAAAGACTCATTCGACCTTGTTTGATTCCAAAGATTTAGCACGCATGACGCTGAGCCGTTCAGTCGTGTGGTCGACGCACTTCTCGCCGCTGCCCGCCCGCGCGTCAAGAAATGGCCCACCGACAGTTTACTGCCCTGATGATCGCCACGTTCGGGTTCGACGCCGAAGTTCTCTCGACCGGTCAACAGGCTTCGGAACTGCAGGAACGAGCGACCGTGCCC
>JAYTKG010000506.1:0-4129 GCA_043730435.1 Acidimicrobiia bacterium
CCGTCGGTGCCGCGTTCTATCGCCGATCCGGTGGCGAGCTACACAGCCAACGTCGAAGGCACGTTTAACATGCTCGAAGCAGCCCGCGCCACGGGCCAGTCCCTTCCATTCGTTTTTGCGTCGTCCTCGTCCGTGTACGGCGGAAACAAGACGATGCCCAAGCGCGAAGATCTAGCACCTGCGCCGCTCAGCCCCTACGCCGCAGCCAAGCTTTCGGGCGAGCAGTTCGTGCTCGCATACAAGCATTCCTTCGGCCTGCGATCACTGGCGCTGCGTTTCTTCAACGTGTTCGGCCCCCGCCAGCAGCCAGGCTCGGCGTATGCGGCCGTCATCCCGCAACTCACACACGCTGCGCTGCTCGGACGACCGCTTCCCATTCACGGCGACGGCCTGCAGACGCGTGACTTCACCTACGTTGAGACCGTGACGGAGCTCATTGCCCAAGCAGTTGCTGGCGGTATTTCGTGTGATTCACCCATGAACCTGGCGTTCGGCACCCGTACGTCAGTGCTCGCCGCAGCGCAAAAGATCGCAGCCTGTGTCGGTGCCGAAGTCACCTTCGAACACAGCGGTGTTCGCGCCGGCGACGTTCGTGATTCCCAGGCCGACGGCTCGCTACTGCACTCACTGTTTCCGAACATCACGCCTGTTGCTTTAGAGGTCGGTATCAGCCACACCGTGGCGTGGATGCGTGACGTGTATCTGGCATCGGTTCCCGCGTGACCAGAGAAGACCTGCGCCACGTCGACCATCTGTTCGGACACGTCGGCGGGCGGGCCAGTCGTATCCCTCGAAAGGAAGCAAGTACATCATGTGCGGTATAACCGGAATTGTTGACCCGTCCAAACAGACCCGCGAAGAGCAGTACACCGGATGGCTGACTGCCATGACCGATGCCGTCATTCATCGCGGACCCGACGACGTCGGCTACAACATTGATGCTCCGTCAGGGGTGGCGTTCGGATTCCGCCGTCTTGCTATCCAGGACCTGACGCCCACCGGCGCACAGCCTATGGAGTCGGCCAGCCGCCGTCACGGCATGGTGTTCAACGGTGAGATCTACAACCAAAATGAATTGCGCGCCGAGCTCACCGCCACCGGCCACGTCTTCCGGGGTACCGGCGATACTGAAGTGCTGCTTGAGGGCATCGAGCGGTGGGGCATCATGGCCACGTTGCGCAAGGCCAGAGGCATGTTCGCCATTGCGGTGCATGATCGTCACAACGGCATCCTCCATCTTGCCCGTGACCGCTTCGGTGAGAAGCCGCTTTACTACGGCTTCGCTGACGGATTGCTGCTGTTCGGCTCGGAGCTTCGCAGCCTGAGCTGTCACCCAAAGTGGCCCACCGCCGTGAACCGTGCTGCTCTTTCGTTGTTCCTGCAGTACTCGTACGTGCCGTCGCCGTCGTCAATCTACGAAGCCGCCTCAAAGGTTCGCCCCGGCACGTTCCTCACGTTCGACCTCGACGGTCACGGGCAGCCGCAGGCCGAGGAGCATGTCTACTTCGATCCGGCCAGCGTGCTCGGCGTGCCGCAGAATACGGCGTCGTCGCAGGAGCAGGCCGACCAACTCGAAGCGTTGCTGACCGATGTTATTTCCGAGCAACAGATTTCCGATGTGCCCCTCGGTGCGTTCCTGTCGGGCGGTATCGATTCGTCCACCATCGTGGCAATCATGCAGAAGTCGGGTGGACCGAAAGCCAAGACCTTCACCATTGGTTCCGACGACCCGAACTACGACGAATCGGGTCATGCCGAGCGAGTGGCCAAGTACCTGGGAACCGACCACACCACGGCCATCATGACGGCAGCCGATGTGCTTGCCATCGTTCCCGATCTGCCGAATCTCTACGACGAACCCTTCGCCGACTCATCTCAGTTGCCCACGCTGCTGGTGTCACGAATCGCCCGCCGCGATGTCACTGTTGCGCTGTCGGGTGACGCGGGTGACGAGCTGTTCGGTGGCTACAACCGCCACGCGTTCTTCGAGCGTCAGTGGCCGAAGATGAACAAGATTCCTCAAGGGGCGCGCACTGCCGCAGCGAACTTCATCGATCGGTCCAGCGACGAACGACTCAACCAGATTCGCCATCTCGGCAAGCTGGTGCCTGGTGGCGTCAACCGACAGCCGGCCCAGAAGTTACGCAAGACCGCCACCATGCTGCGCTCGGCATCGGTCAATGATGCGTATCGTTCGCTCACCCAGGTATTCCCCGATGGCTACTCATATGTGGTCGGCGGACACACCGAAATTACGCGCAGCCTGGCGCCTGGCTCAAATCGGCTGTCGCCATCTAACGCTGCGATGTTTAACGACACGCTCGAATACCTGCCCGACGACATTCTGGTGAAGGTTGATCGCGCCGCCATGAGCACCAGTCTGGAGACTCGCGTGCCGTTCCTCGACCCACGCATCTTCGCGTTCGCCTGGATGCTGCCTGACTCGGCCCGGGTCGGATCCGGCGGCCTGGGCAAAGTTGTGCTGCGTGACGTGCTCGCCCGCCACATCCCTCGGGAAATGTTCGAGCGACCCAAGACTGGTTTCGGCATCCCGCTCGGCGACTGGCTGCGCGGCCCACTCAAGGCGTGGGTCGGCGATGCGCTTGCCAGCGCACCCCCCGATCTGCTCGACCAGCGCAGCATTCAGGCCCTGTGGCAGCAGCACCTGGCCGGTACCGAAGACCTCGGCGCCAAGGTCTGGAACCTTGTCGTCGCCAGTACGTGGCTGAGTTCCCATGGCGTCTCTTGACGTCAGGGCGGGCCGGTTCGTTCTAACGGGTCGTAGTGTGTCCCCATGAGCACGTTGGCCGTGGGTGCGTGGACGAACTGGGCGGGAAACCAAACAGCGACGCCAGCAATGATTGAGCACCCGCGAAGTGAGGAAGAGCTGCTCGCGGTAGTACGAATCGCCGGTGAGCGCGGCCGTAAGGTGAAGGTAGTTGGCTCAGGTCACAGCTTCACCGATATTGCGGTGACCGACGGCCATCTGGTGATGCTCGATCGCTATCGCGATATTTTGCACATCGACACAACGACGTATCGGGTAACCGCACAGGCGGGAGTGGTACTCAGCGAACTGAATGAGGCGCTGAACCGCCGCGGGCTGGCCATGCCGAATCTGGGCGATATCGCGTACCAAACACTCGCTGGTGCTACGTCGACCGGCACTCACGGTACGGGGGCAGCGCTCACCGGACTGGCCGGCTTCATCGTAGGTATTCGTCTCATCACCGCCGATGGTTCGGTGCTGGAGTGCGACGCCGAGCACAACGCTGAGGTCTTCCATTGCGCTCGTGTCGGGCTTGGTGCGCTGGGTGTCGTGTCGACCGTGACGTTGCAGGTATGCCCCGCCTTCAACCTGTCGGTCGTCAACCAACCGTTACGCGTCGACGACGTACTTCGGGACATTGATGATCACGTCGAGTCCAATGATCATTTTGAATTCTTCTGGGTGCCGCACACCGGTTGGGCGTTGACTAAGACAAACAACCGCACCACCGATGCCATCGCCCCTCCGAAAAAGGCCAAGGCGTGGGTCGACGGCGTGCTGATAGAGAACTACGCATTCGGCGCGCTCTGCCATATCGGCCGCCGCTTTCCCAACCGTATTCCCAAACTTGCCAAGATGCTGCCGAGCTCGAGTCGCACGACGTATGTCGACGAGAGCTACAAGGTCTTCACCAGCCCACGCCTCGTGAAGTTCTACGAGATGGAGTATTCGATTCCGGTTGCGGCGTGCGGCGAGGCGCTGCAGCGAGTACGGGATTTCGTGACGAGCGCGGGGCTGCTTTTGAACTTTCCGGTCGAAGTTCGCTTTACCGCGCCCGACGACATTCCGTTGTCGACAGGAACGGCCGAACCCCGCTGCTACATCGCGGTGCACATCTTTAAGGGCATGGAATTCCGCCCATACTTCGAGGGTGTGGAGCGGATCATGGACGGCTACGGGGGCCGCCCGCACTGGGGCAAACTACATTTCCAGACGGCGGAAACGCTGGGCGCTCGCTACCCGCAATGGTCGCTATTCCAGCAGGTTCGCAATCAGCTTGACCCCGACCGTCGCTTCTCAAACGCCTACCTTGATCGGGTGTTGGGAGCCTAGGAGATGAGGCCGCACCTAGCCAAAGCC
>JAYTKG010000507.1:0-4179 GCA_043730435.1 Acidimicrobiia bacterium
TCGAACCGGACCTGAATCCTCATTCCGGGCGGCCGGACCGGGATGATCGCGGTCTGCTCGTTCGGGCACACGATCGTCGCGGCAGCGAGATCGATCGTGAAATCCGTTTTCGAGAACATCCCTTTCGGCGCTGACGCCGGGGCTGCGGGAGCGACGATCTCGATGCCACGATCCGCGAGGTTCTGCCGGAGCGGCCCGGACCCGTAATGGGTGTCAGCGATCACTTCCTTCACCGCGACCGGATCGGCCCCCAACAACACGGTGAGAATGCTGCTGTCATGTGTGGTCGCCGACATCGCGACGACCGCGGTAATCAAATCGGACTCCGGGCAGGCGGTCATAAGAATTTTGTAGCCGTCATAACGATCCGACCTCGATCTGTGCCCGTGCCTGGCGTCAGTGTCGACCGTCGAGATGACTCGTTCCACCGCGACACCATGACGGATCCGGGGTCCGGCCGGATCGCCTGCCTCGTTGTCTTCGTCGACAATTTCGATGTCCTGACCAGCCACGATGCGAAGCATCTCCACATGTGCAGCGAGTTCGGTGTCGGCGATTGGTGCGCAAACCTCGATGATGAGCATGGCGTCGCCGAACAGTTCGGCCACCAACTCAGCCCGCGCTTGGGCTGAGGACCACAAGATCTGCGGTTTGCCTTCGACGTGATAATCCGAGCGTGTCAGTCGGCCGCGCAGCCCGTCCGCTGCCGTTTCGTCGATAACGTCGTAACGGTCCAAGCATCGGCGTGCGGCGCTGCGGATCAAGGTGATGGTGTCCTGCGTGATCTTGAGCCAACAACAACGCAGCCAACTGCGACGGCGGATGCGACGGACGACCACGCCCAGACGCATACAACACCTCGAAATCGGCATCGGTGAACACCGAACCGCGAGCCTGACCCAACGTCACCATGAAGCCCTCGTCATCGAGCAACTCCCCGTAGAGCACGGTCACGTCAGACAAAGAACCCTGATGATCAAACGATCTCCTCACACCACCATATTTTCAGATCTCACGACAAATCGCGAGCACCCCCTCCACCCAAAACAAACCAGATCGACAGGCCCGACTTTCCGACCAGCCAACTAGGCGACCCGGGGCGGGTCCACGGAACGGCACTTCGGAACTCACGACTTTCCTACGGAATAGCACCACCGGACGGTGTCACCTTTGCTTAGGGCAGGGCGGTTTGTCAATCGAATACTCGGCGGTTGTAGTGATCTGGTGCTGAAGGATGCTTCATGCTGGTTTTCGGTACGAACGTGTCGGTTAGGCAAACGCGATGGTCAACGGTGGTTCCAATGAGTACGATCATGGATGTGACGCTGCTGACTGTGGAACTTGATGATAATGCCGTTCAGCGTTTGCGTGATCGTGCTGCTCGTGAGGGAATTGAGCTATCGGCGTTGGTCCGTCGGCAGCTCAGCGAGATCAACGAGATTGATCCTTTCGAGTTTGTTGGTTCGTTCGAGTCCGATGTTGCCGCACGTGACGCCGACGGGTTTTTGCGCGAGCAGGGGTTTGGCGCGAGTTGATTGTTGACACGGGGCCGTTTGTTGCTGCCGCGAACCGGCGGGACCCTGACCACTTGGCTTGTAAGAAGGTTTTTGCGGAGGCCCGGGGCAGGTTGTACGTCCCAGCGATGGTTGTTGCTGAGGCCACGTTCATGATTGAACCTACGGGAGGTTCTCTGGCTGAGGATTGGGTCGCTTTTGATCGTCAGTCGAGGTAGCTGCGGGCGTTGGTGAGCATCGGTCGGGCGAGGTTGAAGGCTGCTCCGGCGAGGCCTTTGTTGACCAGTTTTGGGTTGTCGTAGGCGGCTGCGTTGCGTCCCATTTGGATGGACCGGATGATGCCCTTTTCTTGATCGGTGAGCCAGTCGAACACGCGGAAGTCAACAATCTTGCCGTGCGTTTCGTCCTGTAATCGGTAGCCGCCCGTGGCGGCGAGTCCTTTGCCGGTCTTGAGCATCGCGGCCCAGGTGAGGATGATCGCGCCGTTCGGGTCGTTGTTGATGATCGCGGCGACCGAAACGAGATGTGCGTCAGCGGTGTCGAACCAGTCGCCGGGTTGGACGGTGTTTCCGCCTTTGGCCTTTTCGACGAGGTGACGTTCGATGCATGGTTTGATGTTTGCTTTCACGTGCGGGGGACATCCACGAGCGGGTTGTTGATGATCTCGGCCAGGATGACGTCGCCGCCCGGGTTCGCGAACTCTTCGGCGCTAGGCCAGATGGAGAACGGAGGAGATGTGGGGAGCTTGTTGGGCAGATGGTCTGGGACTGCAAGTCGGCACCTCGCCTCCGCTGTTGCGGTTGCTCTGTTGTCGATCTCGATTGCTGCGGTCGCGGTGGAACCTCACGCAGCCTTCGCGTGCTCGTGCGAACAGACCGGTACCGACACCGACACGGTGGAGTATTCGAACGTCGCGTTCATCGGAAAGGTTGTCTCCGCGCTGACGCTCGACCCGGCTCTGCGCGACGCTTCCACGTCGCTCGAAATCGGTCTTGTGTGGGATGTCCGGTATCGAGTTCGCGTAGACGAGGCGGTAAAGGGTGTCTCCGCCGGGCAGGTCGTGGTGGTCTACGGATCGACCATGGGATCGCAATGCGGAGCGAACACCCTCCAGGTCGGCCTGGCCTTCCCAATCGGGCTGCGGGAGATCAATCAGGGTGGCTGGCGACGCTTTCAAGCCGATACCGAGGGAAGCTGCGGCCGGCCTGCATCGCTTAACGGTTTCCGAGCCTTGGCGGCTCGGGCTGGCGATATCGTGCCGTTCGAGTCGCCCAACATCGAGCCGGCGGGCTCACCCGAGACCGACGACAGCTCGTTCAACCCGGCCGGCGGCGTCGTCAGCTTCATTGAACCTTCCAAGTCTGCGAACGATGGGCTGTCGTGGTGGCCCGGTGCGTTAGCGGTCGGCCTGCTCGCTAGCGCTCTCGCTGTCATCGGGGTGATCAAGTCGGGTCGTCGGACTACTCGGCCGAGGGACGGGCGGCCTACGTGACTTCGGCGAATTGGTTGCCGCCATTTGGTCGTGCCCAGAAGTCCAGATCTCTCCATCGTTGGGAAAGGTCGAGTGGTTCGGCGCATTGAGCGGGGATGAGGTGGTTAATCGCGTGTGCAGCGAGCCATCGCGTTCGACAAGTGTGCGTAAGCCGCCCCTTTTGGTTCGGTTATCCGGTCGCAAGCGGACATCAGTCCCAAGGCGTAGCGCACGGCGAAGTTGACGATATCGCCGACGGGCGTTGCCACGACAGGGCTCGGCCTCATCGAATTTGACCGGTCTCGCGTGGCAGTCCACGGTGAGACACACCGTCAACGAACACGCCGTGTCTTCTTCGCCATGGCTGCCCGAAGTCGCGCATGCCCCTCGGGCACATTGTGGGTACACGCCGGGCGGGCGAACGCGCTCGGTTCTCGACAGCGAGCGTCGCCCCGTCTGCGCTATGTTGGAGGTAGTGCATTGTTTCGCCGCAACTCGCGTTCGCTGACGGTCTGCGGTCGCCGACCGCCCCAGTTCAGATCATCAAGCGCGTATTCGACGCGCTCCTACGAACGGAGAAACGACAATGCATTCACCACTCATTCGCGTTGCAAAGATGCGTGACAACGACCCAATCATCGACCTCTCTCTGCGGGCGTGGCGTCCCGTCTT
The DNA here is from genome assembly GCA_043730435.1 of Acidimicrobiia bacterium. GTDB lineage: Bacteria > Actinomycetota > Acidimicrobiia > Acidimicrobiales > Ilumatobacteraceae > JANMCE01. The sequence goes on from JAYTKG010000507.1 coordinate 3,658, forward strand.
CGAGTCCTACAAGACCGTCTGGGGAAGGCCCCTGTACGACCGGTTCTATCCGGACTGGACAGCAACGCAGGCATCCGACGTCGCCAACGCAATCAACGCCCACCCGACTTGGGTCGCAACAGTCGACGAGACCATTGTCGGCTTCGTCAATGTGACATTCAACGATCAGACACTGACCGGCGAGATCTACATGATCGCCGTCGATCCGGGCCATCAACGCCGCGGACTCGGCTCGCGACTCACTCGGCATGCGCTGAGCGAAATGCGCCTTCGTGGCATGACGCTCGCCATCGTGTCGACCGGGGGCGACCCCGGTCACGGACCGGCGCGTGCCACGTACGAACGCAGCGGGTTTGCCCCCTTCCCACAGATGCTGTACTCCATGCTGCTGCCAACCAACTCCGACGAGCAGGCCGAGATGCCAGGCGATGCCACAGCAGACCGCATCGGGCTCGGCGTCGAGGTGCCGGCCGAAGGTAACAGTGCTCAAGGATGGCGACTGGAGCGAATCGACTACTCCGT
>JAYTKG010000508.1:0-4191 GCA_043730435.1 Acidimicrobiia bacterium
TAAGACGCCCAGCCATTAGAGCTTGTTGACCACGAGGTCGTAGGCCTGCTGCACGGTACCGATGCCTTCAAGTTCCTCTTCGGGAACGGAAACGCCGAACTCCTCTTCGAGGGCCATGACGAGCTCGACCAAGTCGAGGCTGTCGGCATCGAGATCGTCGGCGAACTTGGCGGTGGGAACGATCTTTGACTCGTCAACCGACAGCACATCGACGGCGCACTTCTTAAAACGGGCGAACATGGCTTCATCCACGGTAATAACTCCTAGTTGGGGAACGATGAGAATGTATCGGACGGTTTCCCGACGGGCCATGACCCTCGGAAAATCATGGTGGTCACGTTAGTGGCCCATGCCGAGGCCGCCATCGACAGGGATGACGGCTCCGGTGATGTAGGCGGCATCAGGACTCGCCAAAAACGCTACCGCACCAGCGATTTCATCGGCGGTCGCGACGCGCTTCAGCGGCACCTGTTCGGTCATGGCAGCGATGACTTTTTCGTCGAGCGCTGCAGTCATATCGGTGGCGACCGGGCCCGGCGCCACGACGTTGACGGTGATGCTGCGGCTGCCGAGCTCACGAGCCATGGAGCGGGCCATGCCGATGAGCCCGGCCTTTGAGGCCGCGTAGTTGACCTGTCCGGCCGAGCCAAGCATGCCAACGACCGAAGACATGAAGATCACTCGTCCGCGGCGCATCTTGAGCATGCCTTGCGCGGCACGCTTGGCCACTCGGAACGAGCCGGTGAGGTTGGCGTTGATAACGCCGGCAAAATCATCCTCACTCATGCGGAGCAGCAGTTTGTCGTTGGTGATGCCCGCGTTGGCCACCAGTATCTCTACCGGTCCGTACTGCTCCTCGATCGTCGCAAAGGCACGATCAACCGATGCTTGGTCGGTGACGTCACACTGCACGGCTAAGAAGCCGTCCGGCGGGGGAGACGAGTTGTAGGTGACGGCCACCTGGTCACCGTCCTTCGCGAACCGGTGCGCGCAGGCGAGGCCGATACCTTTTGATCCGCCGGTGATTAACACGACCCGACCGGTCACGTGGTACCCCAGCGAAGCAATGCTGACGCGGCGGTCATGCCAGCACCGAAGCCGACGAGGAGCACGAGGTCGCCGTCCTTTACCCGACCGTTGTCGATGGCATGTACCAGCGCGAGCGGAATGGAAGCGGCTGAGGTGTTGCCGGTCTCCTGCAGCACGATGGCAGTGCGCTCGGCAGGAATACCCAGTCGGCTGATGGCCGCCTCGATGATGCGCGAGTTGGCTTGGTGGGGTACGACCAGCGCAATCTCATCGGCCGTGACACCGGCGGCCTTGAGTGTCTTTTCACCGGAGTCGACCATGATGCGCACGGCGCGACGGAAGACATCCTTGCCGTCCATCATGAGCTTCTCACCGTGGTTGGCGTACAGGTTGTGGCGAGCCGCGCCGATCGAGTCGATGTCCCAGCTGAGTAACTGCCCAGGACCGTCGGTAGCTTCAAGCACGACGGCGCCGGAGCCGTCACCGAAAAGAATTGCCGTACCGCGATCGGTCTTGTCGGTAATGCGGCTGAGCGTGTCGGTGCCGATCACCAGCGCGCGTCGCATGCCTGCGGCGATCATGCCGTGGGCGGTGATGAGTGCGTAGACGAAGCCTGAGCAGGCCGCGTTGACATCAAACGCACCGCACATCAGGCCGAGCTCGTCCTGAACACTGCACGCCGTGGCAGGCACCTGCTGATCAGGCGTAGTAGTTGCAAGTACAACCATCTCGATGGTGGATCGGTCGAGGCCCGACATCTCGAGCGCCTTGGTCGCAGCCTCGACTGACAGCGACATGGTGGTACCGCCCCAGTGGCGACGCTCGATGCCGGTGCGCTCGCGAATCCACGCGTCGTTGGTTTCCAGGCCACTGGCTTCGAGATCGTCGTTGGTAACGACGGTGGGTGGCAGTGCCGAGCCCCAGCCGACGATGCGAGCGCCGGTTACTCCGGCAGGTACGGCGGGCATCAGATGGTCCTCAGCCAAGCCATGGGCTGGCGTACGGTGACTCGCTCACCCTCAAGGCCAATGTAAGCCTGGAAGATGCCGGTGAACGAGGAACGCACTTCCTGTCCGTTCACATGACCAATCACGTGACCAACCTCGATACGAGAACCATCGACCAAACCTCCGCTAGGGGTGAACACGCCTGCTGCCGGACTGACGACGAGGCGCTCGGTGGCGAATAAGTGCTCACCTTCAATGCTGACGCCGGCCAATGGCACGCCGGCAGATACGAACTCAATCAGCTTGTCGAGCTCATCCGGTGTGGCGACCGAAATGGTGCGAGCCGAATCGAGGGTGCGCTTGGCCATACCACTGAGCACACCACCAGGACCGAGCTCGATGAAGTCAGTGACGCCTGCGTCTTCCAGAGTTAGCAGGCAGTGCTTCCAGCGAACTGGAGACGAGAGCTGGGCCGACAACAGGCTGGCCCAATCGCTGCCCTGGTTGTGTGCGACGGCATCCACGTTGGACACCACTGGAACCTCGGTGTCTCGAGGGTTCGCTTCGGCGATGGCCTTCCGGAGTCGGTCTCTGGCCGGTGTCATGAAGGGCGTATGAAACGCGCCTGAAACGGGAAGCGGCATGACCTTCTTGGCCCCGAGCTCCTTCGCGTAAGTGGCCGCCGCAGCGACACCTTCGGGCGAGCCAGCAATCACAACCTGGCCAGGGGCGTTAAAGTTGGCGACCCACACGTCGGAGTCGGCCCGACGACAGGCCACCTCGACCAGGTCGTCATCGAGACCGAGCACGGCGGCCATGGTGCCTGGGTTGTCGATGCCGGCGCTGTGCATGGCGTCGGCCCGCTCGCAGACCAGCCGCACGCCGTCCTCGAACGACAACGCACCCGCAGCAGTGAGGGCGGTGTACTCGCCGAGGGAGTGCCCGCCGCAATAGGCCGGTTCGAGGCCGAGGCGCTCGACCGCGTCGAGCACCATCAGGCTGGAGACAAACGTGGTGAGCTGCGCGTTGCGCGTATCTTTCAGTTCGTCCGCGTCGGCATCGAGAAGCAGGCGCGCGACGTCACGGTCGGCAACAGCACTTGCCTCATCGACAAGTTCCCAACTCTCGTGATCGACCCACGGGCGTCCCATGCCCGGACGTTGTGAACCTTGTCCTGGGAAGGTAAAAGCAAGCATTGCGGCAGCGGCCTCCTATGACCTCAATCCCTACGTTAGGCGGATTTGACGTGCCGAACGAGCTACCGCCCGGTAGTGTGTGCAGCCGTCACGCCCCAGTGGCCCAATTGGCAGAGGCAGCGGATTCAAACCCCGCACGGTGTGGGTTCGAGTCCCACCTGGGGCACAACTCCGACACCTAACCGTCGTTACTCGAACCCACGGGTTCGAGGAACCGGTAGGGCTCCGCACCGATCTGGCGGTTGGTTGTACAATGGTGGGCATGAACGAGCCGGTCGCCAAAGCGCAGGACCTCGAACTCGACTCGGCTGCATTCTGGGTTGATACGGACCTGGAGAAGCTCCTCGCCGGCGTCAAGCCGTACGAAGGGCCTCAGGACTACGCCGTCGATGACCTCACTGATGATGAATGGGATTCGTTCGTCGCAGCGCTGAACGGGTGACGCTGCGATCGTCGACAATTTGTGTCGACACCGGAGTTCTAACTGCGGCGCTCAGAGCAGGTTCGCCATTAGAGGTTCGGTACCGCCCGCACGTGACCGGACGGCGTTTGGTCATCGCTACGCAAGTCGTTGCGGAGGCTCGCTTCGGTGCGATTCGCGCTGGTTGGGGAGGGCGGCGACTGGAGGCGTTGGAAAGACTGCTCCGATCGGCGTACGTGATGCCACCCGACGATCTGACGGCCACTTCATTCGCAAGCCTCAAAGTCGCTTGCGAACGAGCCGGGCATCCGTTGCATCAGAAGGTTCACACCGGCGATCTTTGGATTGCAGCGACTGCGGTGAGGCGCGGCCTCGTGCTCGTCTCTGATGACGCTGTGTTCGAAGGTTGTCCCGAGCTTCAGGTGGTCCGGCAACCGGCTTGACGATTCCGGCGGTCTCCTATCCGGGCAGTTCAAGGTTCGAATACAGTCCCGTGAGGGGCACCATCGACAGCTACGGCTCGGCACCGACGAACCAGGCACCGCCTATTCGGTTCGATCGATAGACTTCGAACATGTCTCGGCTCCACCGTATCGTC
>JAYTKG010000509.1:0-11808 GCA_043730435.1 Acidimicrobiia bacterium
CGGATACACGCCACCGTCTTGCAGCATCACGCCAATGCGACTGACCAGTTGATCGTGCTGCGCGATGGGGTCGAGCCCGGCGACGCGCACCGTGCCGCCTGTTGGCTTGCGGTATCCCTCAAGCGCTTCAATTGTTGACGTCTTACCCGCCCCGTTCGGACCTAACACCGCGGTGACCTGTCCAGCCTGCGCCGTAAACGAAACGCCTTCCACCGCAGTGACGTCGCCGTAACGCATCACCAAGTCCTGTACTTCCACAGCAGCCACGATCGGCCACGCTACTCAGCCCGAGCGTCCCTATGCAGAGGACATGCGCGAATCGCATACCGCTATGCAATGCAAATCGGTATACTAAGGGCATGGCACAGTTGGTCACTCGGGTCGATGATGAGCTTCTTGCCCAGGTCGACCTCGTTGTCACCTGGAGCGACCTACAAAATCGCTCCGAGTTTGTGCGTCAGGCGCTTATAGAACTCATCGATCGTAAGAATCGTGAGCGAATCGGACGCCAGATCGTTGAGGGCTATCAAAACCATCCTCAGACTGCTGCAGAAACCGCCGGTACCGACCAGGCGGCGATCAACATGATCAACGAGGAGCCGTGGTGATCGTTCCTGTCCGAGGCGATGTTTTTTGGGCCGAAGCAGCGGACAAGCGACGGCCGGTGCTTGTCGTCACCCGATCCGAGGCAATCAGCGTCCTCACGACCATCGTGGTCGCTCCGATCACCAAGACGGTGCGTGACATTCCAAGCGAACTGCATCTCGGGCCAACAGAGGGGCTCACGATTGATTGTGCGGCATCGTTCGACAATCTGCAGGTTGTGCGGTGGCGAGGGCTGCTTACCGAGCGCATCGGCCAACTCGGCCTCCACCGTCAACAGGAGTTTTGCGATGCGTTTCGCGCATCGGCGAACTGCTAAGGCGGCGGTGCAGCTTCGGGGACGCCACGGCAGTGAGGGCCTTCTCGCTGTAGAGCTTGCGGGGTGGTTTTGGGTTGGGAGACGGTACCCTGGGCCGGTCTTCCCGCGACCATGACTGGTCGGAAAGCGTCTGCCGAACACAATGCAAGACCAAGCTGCTCGCCAGCTCGCTGTATCGGCCCGCTCGTTGCGGGACTCGCTGGCTTCCCTGAAGCTGCCGTTTGAGACCATCGACGTGGCTGATGCTCGCGCCGAGATCGCAACTGCAGTTCGCCAGTTGGACGACCATGTCGTGCCCAGACTCGACCACCTCGACGCACCCGCTCTGGTGGTTGTGGGTGGCTCGACCGGCTCGGGAAAGTCGCTCCTGGTGAACAGCCTGCTTGGCACCGAAGTGAGCCGATCGGGTGTGTTGCGCCCGACCACGACATCGCCGGTCCTGGCCCATCACCCCGCATCTGAGACATGGTTTCAGGCTGGCCGAATTCTGCCGGGCCTGGCTCGTGTCACCTCTGGTGAAGCGCACGGTCACAGCGAGATCCGTCTCGTTTCCATCGAGGCAGTGCCGACCAGTGTTGCGTTACTCGATGCGCCCGACATCGATTCGGTGTCCACCGAAAATCGAACGCTCGCCGCGCAGCTCTTGGACGCTGCCGACCTTTGGGTTTTCGTCACCACCGCTGCCCGCTACGCCGATGCAGTGCCCTGGTCTTTTCTTGCCCAGGCGGAGCGTCGAGGCACGCCGCTCGTAGTCTTGATGAACCGTGTGCCCGCCGGTTTCGGTGATGAAGTGAGTGATCATCTGCGCACCATGCTTGCTGCCAACGGCTTGCCCGATGTGGAGGTTTTCGTCATTGAGGAACAACCGCTTTCAGGCGGATTGTTGAGCCCGGTAGCTGTCACGGAACTTCGGAACTGGGTTGATCGTCTCGGCTCCGATCACGCTGCCCGCGCCGCGGCAGTGCGTCGATCACTGACGGGTGCGATCTCTGAGTTGGGCGAGCGCACCACCCACATTGCGGCCGCGGTGGAAACCCAGATCGGAACGGCCGACCTGCTTCGTGCCGTTGCCATCGCGAACTACGACCAAGCCCACCGCCAAGTCGGTGACGACATCTCGCAGGGAGCCGTACTGAAGGGCGAAGTACTGTCACGCTGGGAAGAAGTGATCGGTACCGGCGAACTCATGCGCCAGTTGCGTACCGGACTTGGTCGACTTCGTGACCGCGTGGCCGGTGCCCTCACTGGTAAACGACCGGGTGACGAACGGCTCAATGGTGCGGTTGAACATGTTGCCGAAACACTGATCCGCACCCGCGCCGACAAGGCCGCCGACGACATCGTTTCCGCATGGCGATCACAACCAGCGGGTGCCCAGCTCTTGGCGAACGCGCCACACGATCTGTCCCGCTCATCGGCCGATCTTCCCGAGCGCGCCGGAAGAGTCGTACGGGACTGGCAGGCGGGACTCATCGAACTCGTCCGAGACGCGGGTGCCGATAAGCGCACGACAGCGCGGGTACTTTCGCTCGGTGTGAATGCCACGGCCATGGTCGTAATGATGGTTGTCTTTTCCCACACTGGCGGCCTGACTGGCGCAGAGGTCGCGGTGGCCGGTGGCGCGGGCGCAGTCGGCCACACCCTGCTGGAAGCGCTGCTGGGTGACCAAGCAATTCGCACGCTCGCCGCCAAAGCCCGGGCAGGTCTCGACGCTCTCGTCAAGAAGCTGTACGACCAGGAAGCAAGCCGTTTCGTGCAGGTCATTGACGCCGTGCCGCTGGCGTCGGAGAAGCCCGACGAACTGCGCCGCCTCGCAGCCGAACTCGGCAGGAAAGCATGAGCGCTCCGTCTCGCGCTGCTGACGCACTGATCGCACGCATTGCATTGCTCGATCAGATCGTGGCTCAGGGTGATCGACTTCCTGCGGCGCTGCAGGTGCGCGCCACCGATGTTGCCAGTACCGCGCGTGCCCGCCTCGGTCACGGCACGGGACACACGGTTGTCGCCCTTGCCGGTGGTACCGGAAGCGGTAAGTCGTCACTGTTCAACGCGCTAGCTGGCGAAACGATTGCCAATGTCGGAGTGCGTCGACCCACCACGTCAGTCACACAGGCGGCGGTCTACGGCGACGGTGCCGAAGGGTTGCTCGATTGGTTGCAGGTGGAACAACGTTCCCGCATGACGTCGGCCGAACTCGAAGGCCTCGTGCTGCTCGACCTTCCCGATCACGATTCCACCGCAGCCGCTCACGTTGCCGAAGTCGACCGTTTGGTGGAAGTGGTCGACGCGTTCTGCTGGGTTGTCGATCCTCAGAAGTACGCCGACGCCGCTCTCCATGAGGGCTATCTACGTGCCTTTGCCGGCCACGCCGCCGTCACCATGGTCGTACTCAATCAGATCGACCGGCTCTCGCCAGAAGACCGCCAGGCGTGTCTGACCCATCTCAACACGCTGCTGCTGGCCGACGGTTTTGTTGGCGTTCGAGTGTTGCCCGTTTCGGCTGCAACCGGCGAGGGTGTGGCGGCGCTGCAACGTGAACTCACCGCTCGGGTCGCGGAACGCCGAGCGGTCGTTGCTCGTATCAGCGCGGATGTTGATTGGCTGGCCACCGATCTTGCCGCAGCCTGCGGTGACCAAACGCCCTCGCGCACGCCCGAGGTGAGTCGGGCAAACGTCTTAGACGCCGCCGTTGTTGCGGCCAGCGGCGCCGATGTAGAGGCCGCCGTCGATGCCAGTTTCCGTCACCGGGCCAGCCTTGCTGTTGGTTGGCCACCACTGCGCTGGCTGCGCAACCTCAAGCCCGATCCACTCAAGCGACTCGGCCTCGATCACGTCAAACCACTTGCGCCCGGACCGGTGCGACGTACAGCTATCGGCACCAACACGCTGGGCGTCGCGCAGCTCGAAGCCGCCGGGCGCGACCTCGCCCGGAGCGTAACCACCGGCCTTGCCCCCACCTGGAACGACCGTCTCACCAGCCAGGTCACGCTCGCCGTCAAGGACCTGCCCGATTCGCTCGACGCCGCTGTCGGCGCGCTCGACCTGCCCATGTCGCCACCTCGTTGGTTCACCGTTGTCGGCTTCCTCCAGCGGGTCGTTTCCGTTGCGATGTTCACCGGGATGATTTGGCTCACGGTCATCGCCGTTATGGCGTGGTTGAAGATCCCCGCTTTCCCACTCCCGAAATGGCGAGGTTGGCCCCTCCCCACACTGCTCGCCGTCGGCGGTGCCGCAGCCGGTTTACTGATCGCCTTCCTCGGCCGACGTTTTGCGATGCTAAGCGGCCGCCGACGGGCAGGCAAGACCCGCAAGGAGCTTCGTCACGCGGTGGAGACCGTGATCGACACCCGAGTCATTAGCCCACTCGATACCGAGCTCACCTCGTTGGCTAACCTCGGCACCCTTGTGCGAAAGCTCGCGTAACCAGCTCCATCCCTCGCCGATGGCACACTGGTGGACATGACCTCGTTGGTTCCTTCTGGACCCAGTGCTCGTGCCATCGCCGATGGTGTGCGGGCGCGAATTCATCGCGGTGAACTTGGCCCTGGGGACCAGCTGCCGCCCGAACGGATGCTGGCCGAACAGCTTGGTGTGGGTCGTCTGCGCATTCGAGAGGCGTTGGCCCTGCTGGAGGACCAGGGCTACGTCGTTGCTCGTAGAGGCGCCACCGGTGGGCGGTTCGTCACCGAGCTTCTGGTGCCGTACAACCAGTGGATGGAGCGGCTTCGTCATGACTTGGATGAGCTGAACGACATTGTCGACTACCGCATCGCAGTCGAGTGTGAGGTCGCCCGCCTGGCCGCCGTGCGCTGTACCAAGACCGACCTGACCGCTATGAATAGGGCCATCCGGGCCCTGGCGCGAGCCACCACACCCCGGGCCTACCAAACAGCCGACCTTGCGTTCCACGAAGCGCTGGCCAAAGCCTCACGAAGCACCCGTCTGGCTGCAGCCGTCGACCGGGCTAGGGGCGATCTCTTTTCCCCCGTGGATGAGCTGTGGTTCGACGGGCGCAGTAGTGCCAGCGCCCGGGATCATCAGGAGATTGCTGACGCCTGCGACCGGCACGAGGGCGGCATGGCCGCAGCAGCGATGGCTCGACATATCGAACACACCCGGCGCGATATTGCGGCGCTCCTGGAACAAAAGGTTAGTGGTTGAACCATAAAAGGTTCGCTGGTAAACCATAGGCATGATCCTTACCAACCACGCGCCCGCCACGCTTGAGGTGGGTCCGTTTTCGCTTCCCGTTCCCACCACGCAGACGCTCGACGAGATCTTTGTCACTGCTGCTGCGACTGCGGTCGCTGCACTGCCATCTGCGCTGAAGGAAAAGCTCTGTACCTTCGTAACCGAAGGTGACCTGTCCGGTGCGTTCGTCGTGCGCGGCTTGCCTGTCGGGGCCGTTCCGGCCACGCCCCCCACGCCTGGTGCTTCCACCACCAAGGACCGCACCAGCGAGTTCACACTGCTCGCCATCGCCAAGGCCCTCGGCGAGCCGGTTGGCTATGCGCCCGAGCACGGCGGCCAGATCGTGCAGAATATCGTGCCGGTGCAGGCATCGGCCGCCAAGCAAGTATCAACGTCGTCCAACGTCACGCTTGCGTTCCACACCGAGACAGCCTTTCACCCGCACAAGCCGCACTACCTGCTGCTGCTCTGCCTGCGCGGCGATCCCGACGCGGCCACGCTGCTCTGCTCGGTGTCAGCCGCGCTCGATCTGCTCGATAGTGACACGGTCGCGGTGCTTCGCCAGCCCCGGTTCCGCACCCGGCCGGATGCATCGTTCCTGGCCAGCCTCGACGCCGTTGGCGAGTTCGGTTCGCCCACCCCCATCCTCACCGGCACGGCCGAGCGCCCCACGTTCACCTTCGATGCTGATCTCATGGTCGGCATTGACCTGGTCGCCCAGGCGGCCATCGAGGCGCTCCGCAACGCAGTGCAGCAAGCACACATTGGTGTGGTGCTTGAGGCTGGCGATCTCCTGATTGTCGACAACCACGTTGCGGTCCACGGCCGCAGCCCCTTTGCGGCTCGTTACGACGGCACCGATCGATGGGTGCAGCGGACGTTTGTCGTCGATGTGCTGGCCGAAGGGGCTGCGGATCGTGACGGAAGGGTTATAACGACAACCTTCCGGTAAGCCGGTCGCGGCTAGCGTTGTCGAACCATGATCGATCTCCGCCGCCTGCGTACCGAACCCGACGTGATCAAGGCGGCCATGGCCCGCCGTGGCAATCCGTCTCTGCTCGCCGATCTCGATCAGGTGCTCGTGCTCGACGAACGCCTGCGGGCTTTGGGCAATGAGCGCGACGGTGCCCGCCAGCAGATCAACGAGCTGTCCAAGCAGGTGGGCGGTCTGCGGCGCGATGGCAAAACCGCAGAGGCCGAGGCCTTGCAGACCGAGAGCCGCGCCATGGGCGTGCGTGAAACCGAGCTAGCGGCCCAAGCCGACGCCGTTGAGGCTGCGGTGCGTGAGCTGCTGTTATCCATCCCGAACGTGCCCAGCGATCTTGCTCCCGATGGCGCCAGTGAGGACGACAACCCGACGGTGAAGGGTCCGATCGGTTCGGTCACTCGGTCGGACTATGCCGACTATCAGCAGATTCCCCACTGGGAGATTGGTGCTGCGCTGGGCATCCTCGATAATGAGCGGGCCGCCAAGATCTCCGGCTCGATGTTCACCATGCTGCGCGGCCTCGGGGCCACCATGAGCCGAGCGCTGTGCCAACTTGCGCTTGATCGCAATGCCGACGCGTTCGAGGAAATCCGCCCGCCCTCGCTGGTCACGACGGCCACGCTGACGGCCACCGGCCAGTTGCCGAAGTTCGCCGACGACGCCTTCGCTATCGAGCGCGACGACCTGTGGTGCATTCCCACTGCCGAGGTGCCGCTCACCTCCATCAACCGCGACGAATTGCTCGATGAATCCACACTGCCGCGCCGCTACATGGCCCACAGCACCTGTTTCCGTCGTGAAGCCGGCTCAGCTGGTAAGGACACCCGCGGTTTGCTGCGCAGCCACGAGTTCGACAAGGTCGAAATACTTGCATATGCAACTGCAACCCAGGCACCAGCGTTGCTCGATGAGATGGTCGGCTGCGCGGAAGGAACCATTGCGGCGCTTGGCTTGCCCTACCGCATCATCGAAATCTGCACCGGCGACATGGGGCAGAGTCATCACCGCAGCTTCGACATTGAGGTCTACGCACCCGGTTGCGACCGCTGGCTGGAAGTGTCCTCCATCAGCTGGTTCAGTGACTACCAGGGGCGCCGCGGCAACCTTCGTTACCGCCCCACTGGCGTGAAAGGAACCGAGATCACCCACACCCTCAACGGCTCGGCCCTCGCCGTGCCCCGCGTGCTGGCGGCGCTCTGGGAACACGGCCGCCAGTCCGACGGCTCTATCAAGATCCCCGACGCGCTCCTGCCGTACATGCGTGGCCACAAGGTCATCCCCGCTCCATGATCACCACGCTGCCTCGGGTGATCGCGTCGCCGCCCGATCGCCCCGCGGTCGGCAGCCCCACCCACCCGATGCGCATCACCACGAGGCGGGCCGCGTTCGAAGCCGATTACTGGAATGCCGATGTGGCATCCGGTGTCGCCAGGTTCTTCGATGAGTTAGCACCTGTGTGGGATGAACGGTCCGGGGTTGGCGAGATGGCCCCACTCGATGACGCCCTGACTCGTGGCGGTCCCTTCGGGTCACGTTGTCTAGAAGTTGGCGCGGGCACGGGTGCCGGAACCGCCGTGCTGGTCGAGCGGTTCGAACAGGTCATCGCTCTCGACATTGCGGGAGAGATGCTGAACCACTTCCACGATGTGAAAGCCGACCTGGTGCTGGCCGACGGCGCCGCCTTGCCCTTCGCTTCGGGTTCGATGGATGCCATCGTGCTGGTCAATGCTTTCCTCTTTCCCGCCGAACTCGACCGGGTACTCGCCCCGAAAGGAGCCATTGTGTGGATGAACTCGCTAGCCGAGGACACACCTATTCATTTGCCGCCCGAGGACGTTCTGGCCGCGCTGCCCGGCCGTTGGACGGCTATCACGGCCGAGGCCGGTTGGGGCGAGTGGGCGGTGGTGCGACGTGCGTGATGACATCGCTCAGCGACGCAAGGAGTATGAGACGGCCGGCCTCGAAATTTCCGATGTCGACCGCGACCCCATCGAGCAGTGGGTGCGCTGGTACGACGACGCCGTCGCCGCGCAACTGACCGAACCGAACGCAGCCGTTGTTTCCACCTGCGGCGCCGACAGCCAGCCGGACGCTCGCTACGTGCTGGTGCGCGGAGTGGATGACTACGGCTTCCAATTCTTCACCAACTACGGCTCGGCCAAAGCCAAGCAAATGGCCGACAATCCGAAAGCCTCGATGACCTTCGGCTGGCTCGACCTGCACCGCCAGGTACGCGTACGCGGGCTCATAGAGTTGCTGGCGCCCGAGGCATCCGACGCCTACTGGAACAGCCGCCCGAAAGATTCTCAGATAGCGTCCGCCTCGTCGCCCCAATCACGTGTGATCGCAGGCCGCAGCGAACTCGAAGCCATGGTGGCGGCCACAACCGAACGGTATGCCGATGTTGAAAGCATCCCTCGTCCCGACACGTGGGGCGGCTACCGACTGGTGCCCGACGAGATCGAATTCTGGCAAGGCCGCCCCGCCCGCCTCCACGATCGCCTCTGGTACCGCCGCACCGGCGAAACCTGGACCATCGAGCGCCTCGCGTCGTAACCGCGAAGCAGCAAAGCTGAAATACCGCTACACTGTGGCTATGTCGACGTTCGTAGCGATCCAAAAGCGTGGCACGATTTCGCTTCCCGCCGACGTCCGTGCCCAACTCGGGCTTGACGAACCCGGTAGTCAACTTGAGCTCACGGTTCGCGATGGCGAGATCATTCTGCGCCCGTACGTCGCAGTCCCGGCCGACCAAGCCTGGTTCCTGTCGGCGGAGTGGAAATTGAAAGTGGGCGAGGCTCAAGAGCACGTTCGGGCCGGCAATGAGACCGAGTTCGCCGACGTGGGCGAGTTTGTGGCATTTCTCGACACCATGACCTCGGAATGAAGTTCCGCACGAACCCAAGCTTCGTGTCAGATTTTGCAGCCCTTCCGTCGGGTCATCAAAAGATGTTTCGCGACCGGATGAAAGAGTTTTTGGATGGCTGCGACAAGTGGGCAGGAAGTGGTGCCGCATCAGACGCTTGGCCCGGAAATCTCAGAGTCCATCGGCTCATCAATTCCAATCTCTGGTCTATGACCTGGCACTATCGAAGACCAGACGGCCGAGCAGTCTTTGAGTTTTTCGAAGACAGCGGCGAAACCAAGGTCCGGTGGCTTCGTATCGGCGGGCATGAGATCTACGACGAAGCCTGACGTGACCACGTAGTTACAGATGCAGTCAGTCCTTCGATGAGTGCGGCCGTGTGTGGAACAGGTTCCGGGCCTTCCCAGGATGACCACATGGGGCCCGCGCCACGGACTCGGGGTGGTAGCTCGATCTGAACGCCTCCGAGCCGGGTGAGGTTGACCGGGTTGCGTGGGTGCAGACCACGGAGTTGTTCGGGGATCTGCTCAAGATCGGTCATCACGACATAGTCGGGGAGTGCCACGGCGAGGTGTGCACCGACGTGATCGGCAAGCTCACGATGCGCACCACCGAGCAGCAGCGTGGTCCAAAAGTTCACCCGGCCATAACCGTGGATGGTGACGACGACATCGACGTGATTGAGAAACGCTGCCATGGTCGGAGAGTGGTCGGGGTCGAAATGAGTCGAAGTCAGGTGCTTGATGTCATCGGGAAAAAGCAGGCCGTAGTAGCTCGCTTCTGATCGCTCAGCCGCGGTGCGGGCGATGACGTCGGTCATCGCCTCAAGCTTGCCGCCGTGATACGCCATGAACCCGAACGTGCTGCGCAGCTCACACTCTTCAACCGTGTCAGGGTGCGCCAGCAGCTCGGTAAAGCGACTCATGTCGTCGGGGTGCGCTTCCGAAATGCCACGGCCGCTAACGCCCCGATCACCAACACGCCAAGCACGGCGGCCAACCGAAACGCGCCCTGATCCTGCACCCATGTGGAGAGCTGTGACGACCAAGTCGTTGCCACCGTCGTGCCGCCCTTGCCGCGAATCTCACTTGCGCCGTACCAGGCAAGATACAGACCGGCGAGCAGCATGAAGACCGCCGAGAGCCGGTCGATGTATTGCATGGCTCGACGGAGTCCTTTGAGGAACCATCCCTGGGCGAGCGCCAGTGAAACCGTTAGTGCTGTGATGATGAGCGCAAACCCAAGTCCGTAGAAAAGGAAGCTGATGGCAGCTGAAGCGGTTCCCGCTCGTTTGGCAGAACCGACCGTGTATGCGATGAAGGGTCCGAGCGAACATCCGAGAGAGGCGACGGCGTAGCTCAGGCCGAATACAAACATCGATTGGAACGATCCGTCCTTGCCGCCCTTTTCCAGTTTCGGGGTGAAAATTGGCAGTCGCTTTCCAAGCATCATTGCGATGCCCACCGCTATCAGGAGCACGCCAATGACGAGGGTTAGCCAGCCGGACGCCGACGTGATCCATCGAGCACCGAGTTTCACCAGCGTGCCAAGCACGAGAAACACTCCCATGAATCCGAGGGAGACGGCAGCCGCAACGTTCAGCGCTCGCGCCAGACCAGCCACCGTGCTGCGTTGCTCGTCCTCAGTTGTCTTGCGACCAAGGAATGACCCTAGGTAGGCGGGCAGCATGGCAAAGCCGCACGGGTTGAGCGTGACGACCATGCCCGTGGTCATTGCGAGTGCGTAGTTGCCGGAGCTCATGTGGGGAACACCTCGTTGATCTTGGCGGTGAGTTGCTCACCGGTGAGCGGACCAGATTTGGACCACACGATCTTTCCTACGGCATCCACGAGGATTGTGGAAGGGAGCGACGTAAGTTTTAATGAGTTGTATATCTCCCCGGCCTCATCTCGCCAGAGTTCGTAGGTGATTCCGATCTTCTTGGCGAAGGCGGTGGCGCGCTCTGGATCGTCTTGGGGATTCATGCCCACGAACCGCACCCGGTCACCGAGCGCCTGATGGACTTTCTCGAAGGCTGGCATCTCGTCCTTGCACGGAAGGCACGATTCCTGCCACACGTTGATCACGGCGGGCTTCCCCAAAAGATCTCGGGTTTGTCTTTTGGCGCCGCTGAAGTCGACCAGTTCCAGGTTCGGCAACGTTTTCCCGTTTAGTTTGGGTGCCACGGGCAGCTTGCCTGTGTCGGCTACACCTGGCTTCGACAGGATGACGGTGTCGTCGCGGTGGGTCGTTTTGTACGCCACCAGCCCGGCTCCCATGATCGCCGCTACCGAGAGCAACACGATCGGCAGACGACGGGACATGGGAGAAGGCTAGCGGCGGCGGGGGGCCATTGGGCTAGCGGCCCGAGCTCGCACGGCCAACATCACGACGATGTTGCGGCTGTCACTCGGGCGCCCGATGGCCGACGTGAGGTCGGTGCTCCGGGGGGGAGAGCACCGACACGCTCACGCGGACTGCAAGGTGTAACCAGGCGGAAGGGGAACTTCTTCCGTTGGTAGGTCATTTCTTGCAAACTTTGGCGGTCTTCCTCTTTTTCGTTTGTTGGCGACAATGTGGCCGTTGGAGATCAGCTCTCCGCCCCACACGCCCCACGGTTCTCGCACCGACAACGCCATCTGCAAACAGACGTCTCGCTGCGTGCACTTGGCGCAAATGGCCTTCGCTCGTGCGATGTCGTAGACGTCTTCGGAGAAAAACAGGGGTGCCAGTGTTCCGGCGCCGTCGTCACAACGGGCCTTGGTGGGGTCGACTTCAATCATCTCGATGTTGTTCAAAACCAGCACCGTCTTCTCCTATCGGTAGTTGTGTTCGTGGAAG
>JAYTKG010000510.1:0-4976 GCA_043730435.1 Acidimicrobiia bacterium
CGCCGCCGGCCATGTCTCGGAAGTCGTGACCCGCCGAGAACACGGGCCCGTTTGCGGCCAGCACAATGCCCAGCGCGTCGCTGTCGGCCACGGCTTGAAACGCGTCGGTAAGTTCGAGCATGAGATCGAGTGCCAGTGCGTTGCGGCGCTCGGGACGATTCAACGTGATTGTCGCTGCTCTCTTATCAATCGACAAGGTGATGTTCCGGTAGCTCATGGTTCGAGACTGGCAGTTCCCGATGGCGACGTCAACGTAGGTGAGTCGGATCGCTCGGCTGTGTCGCAATCGGACGGTGCTGGTTCAGCGAACGACGTGACCGCGGCGGGCGGCTTCGGTGAGCACACGACCGGGTCGACTAGGGCTCACCAACACCGCCAGCACATGCAACGCGGTGCCGCCAGGCTTCTTGGGCGTGCCCGCCAGGACCACCGTGTCGAAATCCTTCAGCACGATTTCTACTGCGTTACCGAGCGCCTTGCCGGTGAGGTCCGCGGCCTCGGTCTTGTCGAGGGCCAGACCGACGCTGGCGACATCGCTCTTGCGGAACATTGAGGTGTCGGACAACACCAGGTGATCGTGCACCACGATGCCGGCGGGAACGAGCACCAGAAACCGACGAGCCAACCGGTGGCAGCGCCGACCGAACAGCCACGCCAATGCCATGCCGAAAGCGGTGACGGCTGCACCGAGGACGTAGGAACGGGCGGCCAGCAGCAACGGTCCGCTGACAAAAGCCGAGGCCGCAAGCGACCATCCGAGGGGCAGCGGACCGACAATGAGCGGGCCGGGCGGACGCAGCGGAAAACGGGTTTCGTCGCCGTACGCCGACCCCTGCACGAACACCCCACCGAACTCGGCCAAGTAGGCCAGGCTGACCGCCACGATGGCGACCACCACCGCGCTGACGATTATGAACGCGCTGGCGTGCCGAGTGGCTGACACGAACGCAGCTACCACGGCACAGGGGGACACGAGGCGTACAACGGTGAGCGAAACGGTGGTGGGGACGAGCGACGCGGTGAGCACCACAATCCATCCCAACCACATCGCGGCCGAACCAACGAGTTGCACCGCACGACTGGCATCACTGAACACATGGGCGAGCGCGGGAGCGGCGGCGAAGGGCAGGCTGGCCCAGACCACCCGGAAAGCCCACGTCACCAGTGACGCGGTCGACCAGCGTCGATGATCGAGAGCGGCATAGCGAGACACGGCGCAAGGTTTATCGCTGCCGGGGTGCGCTCGCCAAGACCGCCCGGTTTACTTTCGGTTGGGTCGAGTGTCAACGGAGCGTTTAAGGTAACCGGCGAGGATCCAAGTCGGGTGGCGAATCAGAGGAGGTCGGCTGAGATGCAGAAGCTGTTGTCCAGCGAGCTTCTTCCGGGTGCCGTTACAGGCATTGGGAGCGTGTCGCATTTGTCGGCCGACATTGCGTCCGAGTTCAGCCTGTCATCGTGCCCCACTATGCCGTTCGTGCCGCAGTTGGTACACCGCCATCCCGCCGAAGGCATGATCGCCCAGGTGCTCCTCGGGCTGCCCGGCGTGGAGCTCGCCGGCGATCTTTTGCAGATCGACGTCGCCACGTTCGATGCACAGGCCGAGCTGCACATTGACCTTAGCCACCAGGCGTTCGTCAGCCTGCGTACGTTCCTTGGTGTCGCTCGTGGTCACCAGGGCGCAGTGAAGTGGCAGCTCACCGGCCCACTCACCATTGGCATGGCGTTACTCCACTTTGGTGTTCCGGTGTCGGACGCCTTCCACGTTGCGTTGCGCGTAGTGCGGGCAACCGCACGAGTTATTCACACCCAGGTCGCACGTGATCTCCCCGGTTGCACCCAGGTCGTGTTCATCGATGAACCCAGCGCGGGTGCGGTACTCACCCCCGGCTTTCCGATCTCTCCCGACGAAGCCATCGACCTGGTGTCGGGCGCCATGGCCGTACTCGAGGATGACGCCGTCATGGGCCTGCACTGTTGTGCCGACGCCGACCTCGCTGCTCTCTTGGCTGCCGGGCCCGCGATTGTGTCGGTGCCTGCGGTTGCCACGGTGGCTCGGCTCAGCGGCTACCTCGCGCCGTTCCTCGATAGCGGTGGCATCGTGGCGTGGGGTGTCGTGCCCACCGATCGGCCGCTCGCGCTGCACGCCGATCGCTACTGGCATGAGCTGTCGTCACTCTGGTCAGAGCTGGTGGTCGGCGGGTGCGACCCGGGCCAGTTACGTCGGCAATCCATCATCACCCCGGCCTGCGGGCTTGCGACGCACACACCCGAACAGGCCGCCCATGTGTTTGCGCTCACCAACGCGGTGGCGGCTCATGTGGCCGAACAGGCAGCTGCTACCCGTCTGAGCGTCAGGGCGTAACCTCGGAGCCATCATGGCTACTCGGAAAGATGCTGCTGCCCGTGCGACGTTCCTGCGGGGTGAGATCTTGCGTCACAATGAGCGCTACTACTTGCAGGACGACCCCGAGGTTTCTGACGCCGAGTACGACGTACTGGTGCGCGAGTTGGCGTCGCTTGAAGAGGCCAACCCCGACTTGGTCACGCCCGACTCGCCCACAAAGGCGGTAGCGGGCTTTGCCGGTGCCACGTTCGCACCGGTCGTCCATGCCATGCCCATGATGAGCCTCGACAACGCCATGGATCTCACGGAGCTACGCGGCTGGGGCGAGCGTGTCAACCGAGGCCTTGCAGGTGCCGCTGCCACCTACGTCTGCGAGCTGAAAATAGACGGCCTGGCCATGAGCCTTCGCTACGAAGCGGGCAAACTGGTTCGGGCCGCGACTCGTGGCGACGGGCGCGTCGGTGAAGACGTCACCGCCAACATCATGACCATCGCGGCCGTCCCAAAAAAGCTTCCGCCCGGGTCGCCCGAGGTGGTCGAGGTGCGTGGCGAGGTGTACATGCCGATCGCCGCGTTCGAGGCATTGAACGAACGTCAGTCCGCGCTCGGCGAGAAGCGATTCGTAAACCCGCGCAACTCGGCCGCCGGGAGCCTTCGCCAGAAGGACCCGCGCATCACCGCCAGCCGTGAGCTATCGATGTGGTGCTACCAGTTGGGCGAAGTCGTCGGTGGGCCTGAGCTCACCAGCCACACCGCCTCCATTGAATGGCTGGCGTCGCTCGGATTTCCGGTCAACCCCGAGATTCGAGCATTGCATTCGCTCGATGAGGTGTACGCGTTCACCGATCAATGGCTCCAACATCGCCACGATCTGCGCTACGAGATTGACGGTGCTGTGGTGAAGCTCGATGACCTGGCGCAGCGAGACTTGCTTGGGTTCACGTCGAAGGCGCCGCGCTGGGCTATCGCGTTCAAGTTCCCTCCGGAGGAGCGCACCACGCTGTTGAAAGACATTCAGGTGTCTATCGGGCGCACCGGTCGAGCTACGCCGTTCGCGGTGCTCGACCCGGTGTTCGTCGGCGGATCCACCGTCGGCATGGCCACTCTGCACAACCAGGATCAGGTGGCACTGAAGGACGTCCGTCCGGGTGACACCGTGGTGGTGCGCAAGGCGGGCGACGTCATCCCCGAGGTGGTCGGACCTGTGTTGTCATTGCGACCCGAAGGTCTGCCGGCGTGGAAGTTTCCGGCGGTGTGCTCGTGCCCCCTCAAGAGCACGTTGGTGCGGCCCAAGGGCGAAGCGAACATCATGTGCGTCGAGGTCGACTGCCCCTTCCAACGTGATGCCCGCATCATTCACTTTGGGTCGCGCGGTGCTATGGACATAGAAGGTCTCGGCGAAAAGACCGTGTACGCGCTGTCCGACGCGGACCTCGTTCGAGATGCTGCCGACATATATGCCCTCACGACCGAGAAGCTGCTGACGCTCGAAGGCTTTGGCACGATCAGCGCCAACAATCTTCTTGCCGCCATCGAGGGGTCGAAGGACCGGCCGCTTCCACGGCTCCTGGTCGGATTCGGCTGCAAGCACCTCGGTCCGGCTGCAGCCGAAGCGTTGGCCCGAGCCTTCGGCAACCTCGACGCCATCATGGCTGCGAGCGAAGCCGATCTCGCTACCGTGGAAGGAGTTGGCGGCACCATCGCCGCGTCGGTGGTGCGCTGGTTCGCACAGCCGCAACATAAGGCGATGATCGAACAATTCCGCGCCGCGGGCGTCGCGTTCGGCAATGTGCAGACCAGCTTTCTGCCGCAAAATCTCGCGGGCAGAGCAATCGTCGTCACCGGTTCCCTTGAAGGCTTCAACCGTGAGGAAGCCGAAGCCGCCATCAAGGACCGCGGCGGCAAGAGCCCCGGCAGCGTCAGTAAGAAGACGTTCGCTGTTGTGGTGGGAGTGGAGCCTGGTGCCAGCAAACTCACCAAGGCCACCGACCTCGGCGTGCCGATCCTTGATGAAGCAGCGTTCGTTTCCCTGTTGGAAACGGGCGAGCTTTAGGAGACTTTGAACGTCCAGGTGGCGCGCTGTGCGGTCTCTTGATTTTCGCAGATCTTCCAAAACTCGACGGTGAGGCGATGTTCACCGGGAGCAAAACGCTCGATGGTGGAACCCGTTCGAGGTGTGAAATACACGGTGTTGCTTCCGCCGTCGAACACCGAATCGAGACCGATGAACTTGGTGGTGTTGGTGGCGCACGGCCCCGGATCACCGAGATCGTAAGTGGGGATGCTTTGGCCGTCGATGATGAGGTTTCCTCGGTAGCCAGCGGCCAAATCGGCCCCGACCTGGGTCTGGCGCAACACCAGCTCACCAGGCGCCGGAACGAAGCGGTCAACGCCCGCCGGGGGGTGCTGGGAGGCTGTTCCGGTCACTGCGCTGCTGACCCCGGCCACGATAAAGGTGAGCGCCGCAGCGACCATGCCGGCAGTGATTAATCGTTGGCGGTCCATACGGATCTTCACGCTCCCATCATGGTCTCCATCGAGGTGTCCTCGCCAAGCGGCCAATGCCCGGTAGTTTTGGTGTTGATATGAGCGCCTACGGTGATGATCAAATTGGGCGCGTGCTTGGCGCGCG
>JAYTKG010000511.1:0-5920 GCA_043730435.1 Acidimicrobiia bacterium
ATGGCCATGTCGCGCTATCGGCCGCCGGCTCAGCTGATCGGCGCCAGCCCCGACGATCACACCATCGCCATCCTCACCCTGTCGTGGGGCGTGATCCCCCTGAAGGTCGAACTGCACCCCAACACCGATGAGATGGTGTGGTTTGCGGTACAGAAGTCGGTCAAAGCGTCTCTCGCCAGGCCGGGTGATGTCGTGGTGGTGCTGGCCGGTACGCCAGATCAGCCCCATCACGCCACCGACGTTATGCGAATTGTCGAAATAACCTGAGACCATGCAACACGACGCAGCTTTACGGGCCGCCTGGCGTCACTACGGCGACAAGCGCTCGATCGTTGCCGTCAAAGAAGTCAGCGCGCACGTGTCGACCAACCACGTCTACCGTGTCGCGCTTGACGACGGGTCTGCCGTTATCGCCAAGTTCAGTTGGTACGGGTCGTACTTCTTGTTCGTTGAAGATCACGACCGCCTTCACCGCTGCAACGTGTTGCTGCAAGGTACCCGGTTCGAGCATCTCATGGCCGATGTGCTCACGGTCGACGGGCAGCCTTTCGTGCACTACGACGGTGACGTTTGGGCTGTCTTCTACGAGGAAGTCCCGCAGCGGGGCCAGCTCCCCCGCATCCTGTCCGACGCTCATGTCGAAAACTTCGGCGAGGAGATCGCCGCGTTCCATCGGGCCTGCACCACCATCGCTCCGCAGATGCCCCGCACATCAACGTCGATCAAGTCCGACGCCATAAACCTGTTGGAGCGGGTCACCGACCAGCGCACCGCAGCGTCGTTCGAGTTCGATAACGATCAGCGGCTGATCGTGCAGAAGCATGCGCATGAGTTCTTGTTGCAATTGCAACGACTTGGCTACGACGACCTACCGAAGATCCCGGTACTGCTCGACTGGAACCTCGGCAACTTTTCCGTTGAGTTCACCGGTGACCGCTTCCGACTGTTCACTCGCTGGGATTACGACTGGTTCCGCATCGACACCCGCATGCTCGACTTCTACTTCTTGTCGCGAGTGAGCAGCCGGACCGGCGATCGAACGGTGTTCACCTACAGCTCGCACACGCTGCTCGAGCCCCGATTCGTAAGCTTCCTGCGGGCCTACCATCAGGTCTTTCCGCTGACCGAAAACGAGATCCTGTTGCTGAAGGAGTCGTACCGCTTCTTCATCCTCAACTACGTCATCCGCAGCGGCGACCACTTCTTTGAAGGCGACCTCTGGCGCCGCCTCCAGCGCGAAGCCGTGGGCGTGTATCTTCCCGCCCTAGACACGCTCGACCTTCGTCCACTGGTGGATGAGGTTCTGGGCTGACCGCTCAGAGCCGCTGTGATGAGCTGATTTCAGCGGCACAGTCGGCCGGCGGGATCAATCGCATACGCAGGACGGAGTCCGGCCCAGCGGCTCCAGTTGTTGGTGTATTCCGCTTCTTTGCGACTTTTCGATAGTCCCTTGCAATAGGTACAAATCGGATATATAACCTTGATCGTGAAACTGAGCGATTCCCCCTACTGGATCCTGTGCGCGCTGGGCGAGGGCGACGCCCACGGCTATCTGATCGCCAGCCGAATACGGACCCTCACTGCCGGGGCAATCTCCATCGGCCCCGGCACCCTATACAGCACGTTGGAGCGCCTCGTCGCCGAGGGCGAGATCGTGCGGGCGGGCGACGAAGTGGTGGACGGACGCAACCGCCGTTCGTATCGCCTTACCGAAGCTGGGCTCGGCAAGGTGACCGACGAGACTCTCCGACGAGCCGCTGCTACGGACCGGGTCCGTCTCGTACTCGGGATGGCCCGGTGAGCGCCGTCGATCGTGAGTGTCGCCGGGTCGAGATGGCAGCGCGTTCGTTCCCGCGTCGCTGGCGTCGTCACAGCGGCCAAGCGCTCGTCGAAACGACGTTGGAACTTCACGCCGACCGATACGGCCACGTGCCGCTACGAACGCTCGTCGACATCGTCCGTTCAGGCATGTCCGAACAACGCCGCGAGGAGTCGACGCACTCAAAGCATCTTCGTTATCTCGGTTATCATCAGCTCGTTCGCTGCCACCTGGCTCGGACTGGCGAGCGTGTTTCCAGACCTGGCCTCCGCGATCGTTGGAGCCGCCGGCCTCGCGGCCTCGCCGACGGTGATCATCGCAGCCGTCGGGGCGCGACGTACCGGCGCGACCATCGACGATCTTCTGCGCAATGCTCGCGGCGACCACCGTCATATCGGACACCCAATCGATAACGGCAACCCTTCACGTGCTCGATAACAGACACGATGCGGAGCGGCGATGACGGGGGCTGCCGCATCTATCCGGTTCCAGGCGCGTTCTGAACAACGCCGTACGATCTCGAATTCTCCCCGACGCAGCGTGATGGCCGTGGCCTCGTGTTGGTGGCAGCCGGTGGGTGGATCCTGGTGGTCGCTGCAGTCGAGGCGTAGAAGCTGGTGAGCGCTCGGCGTACCGAAGTTGTAGGAAGACCCGACGCGAGACGAAAAGTCGCAAAGAAGCGGACAGAACAAACTGTTCGACCGGCTCAGGCCACGGGCTGACGGGGCTCAGCCGGGGCGGACGACGCCGGCGATGCGGGCGCCCGAGATTTTGGCGATGCGGACGACGTCACCGGTGCGAGGTGCGTGGATGAATTCGCCGCCACCGATGTACATGCCCATGTGGCCCAGATCGACGCGGAGGAACACGAGGTCACCGGGCTGTATCTGGTCGAGCGGCACGTGGGGAAAGGCGTTCCACTGGGCGCCGGTGTAGTGATCCATTGACACGCCAGCCTTGCCCCATGCCCATTGCGTAAGCCCGGAGCAATCGAAAGAATTCGGCCCGGCTGCCCCGAACACGTAGGCCTTGCCCAACTGACGGAGCGCCTCGGCGACCGCGGTCGCCGCCCCGGCGGTCGGCGCCGGATAGTTCTGACGCTGCGCTTGCGTGGTGGGCGGAGCCGCCTCCGGCACTGTTGGCTGGTCCTCTTCGTCGGGCGCCGGTTGGTCGGCCTGCGTGGTGGTCGGATTCGGCTTGGCGGCTGGCACTGGAACGACCGCAGCCGCAACGGGTGCAGCTGCGGGCGTGGCTGGCTTGGCCGCCGGTTTCGACGTGGGCTTCGTAGTGGTTGGCTTTGTCGTGGGCTTGGTTGTTGGCTTCGTGGTGGGCTTCGTCGTCGGTGTGCTCGCGGCTGTTGCGCTCGGCTTGGCCGCGGCGGCAACCCGAGCGCCAGCAACCGGCGCTGCCGCCGGGGCAGCTTTCACGGCGAGCGCGGCCGGGCTGACGGCGGTGATTGCGGGCGGGGTCGCAATCAGCGCTTTGGCTGCCGCCTTTTCCGCAGCTTCCTGGGCGAGACGTTCCTGCTCCTGTTGCACCAGCATGACGATCTCGGCGTCGGTGCGCTTGGCCAGATCGGCCAGTTGTGCTTCGGCTTTGGTGAGGCGGGCCTGATCGGCGTCGAGCGACGCCTGGAGGCTGGTCTTTTGGCCGATGAGAACCTTGAGCTGACGCCCGGCCTGTTGCGTATCCTGCCGAGCGGAACGGATCTGATCGACGACGTCCTGAGCCGAACTGAGCAGTGCGCCGGTATAGCCCTCCCGCACGGGGATCTCGTTGGCGCTGGAGGCCTGCGCGACCGACGCGATGCCGCTGGAGTCAGCCCCGGTTACATAGGCCTGAATGGCGGCATCTTTGGCCTGACCGGAGAGGTTCTGCACCGACTGGTCGGTCACCGCCAGTTTCACCTCCAACTCCTCCGCGCTGCGGTTGAGTTGGTCCAGTTCGAGCACGGTGGCGAGACGACGCTCATTCACCCGTTCGGCCTCGACGGTGATCTGCTGACGTTGCCGGGCAATGGCCGTGGCCCGACTCCTGGCGTCATCGGCCGGACTGGCCGCCGCCGGTAGCGTGAGGGGAAGGAGCAACAGCGCCGCTACCGCCGCTCCTGAAATCCGCCGTTTCCTGGTCATTCGTGCCTCTCTGCAATCTGAGAGGCCGGGGTGCCGTCAGAAAGTGTTACAACTTCGCAACGAAATGTAACACAACTGAAACGTAGGACACCTGGCAGCTGATGGATCTATTCGGCGACCACCGGTGATGCGACAGAAATGCAGTTCCGCCCGGCGTTTTTCGCCTCATACAGGGCTTGATCAGCCCGACGCAACAGGTCAGCGGCGTCGGTTGTCACCGAATTCGTCCAGGCCAACCCGATACTGAGACCGACGAACACTTCCCTTTGATCGAGATGAACGGCTTCGGTTGCCCGTTGCAGCAGGCGATGCGCCAGGGCAACGCCTTCGCCCTCGGTGACCCCTGGCAGGAGACACGCCATTTCGTCGCCTCCGAGCCGGGCGACCAGATCACCAGGGCGGATGCCACCCTGGAGACGTCGGGCGATAAGGCCCAGCAGTCGGTCACCGGCATCATGTCCGTGCTCGTCGTTGACGGCCTTGAAGTGGTCGATGTCGAGGTACAGCACCGCAAGCCCGGCCTGCGGGCCTCGAATGGCGGTGATCTGGCGTTCAAGCGTTTCCATCAACGTGCCGCGGTTCGGCAGCCCGGTGAGTTGGTCGTGACTTGCCTGATATCGAAGGTCCTCGTTGGCGGCGAGCAGCGCCCGGTTCATCGACTGGGCTCGGCGCTCGGTTTCGGTCAACTCGGCCTCGGCCCGCAGGGTGCGATCAACGAAGTGATGGAGATGCCGATGGAGCGCGACCGTGGTGATCCAGAATCCGATGAGCGTGCCGGCGAATACGACTCGATCGGATCCGAGCGAGCGCAGCATCCCGCTGAGGGCTAAGACACCGAGGGGCAGATGAATGGACAAAAACAGGGCGTAGTCGGTGATGTGCAGTAACACGTTCAATGCCGCTATGGCCGTAAGAAAAAGCAGCACGGTAAGCATTGCAGTGTGATTGGCGCGACTGGGGAGAAAGACGGCTGACCCCCATACCGTGGCCATGAACGTCGTGGTGAAAATGTCGTGCAGGGTGGACTGCGTAGTGCGTTCCGTCCACACCTGGCGGAATGTGCCAAGCCACGTGAGGGTGGCGATCAACAGCGCCAGGTACCAGACCACCAGGCTGCCCCAACGGACGTCGGCGCGCAGCAGCACCACGAGAGCAACACCGGTGAGAGCACCGATGAGGCCAGCAACCACTTGAAGACGTTGGGAAAGAGCCCGAGCGTTCATCACCATCTCTATGAGACTCGATTGGGCGAAATTCGCCAACCCAGCAGCATCAAGAAACGGTTAAGAAATGCCACGCAGCACTGTCCGTCAACCACGGAGCTTGGTGACGCCATGCTCCGTGATGGCTTCAAGCCAACCGGCTAGGGTCCGCAGCGTGTCTGCCACCGACCTCCCTCGCCTCTTTTTCGACCGGCCGTTTCCTACTGAATACCAAGATCTCATGGCCGGAAGGGCGGTCGTGATCGGCCCCGATGACGCCGACCTCGCCTTTGCCGATGGTATTATCGCCGGTGCCACCCGACCTTGGAACGCCGACGCATTCGCCCTGGCGCCCCGAGTTCGGGTGATCTCGCGAACCGGAATCGGCTACGACAACGTCGACGTGCCCGCAGCAAACGCCGCCGGCGTGGCGGTGTGTTACGCACCGGACGCGCCCAGCGTGTCCACCGCCGAACACACGCTGGCATTGTTGCTGGCCATCACCAAAGGTTTGCCCGCGCATCAAGCACGGGCTGTGCAGGGCCTGCCTGGCGGACCGGCGGCTGGTCTTGAGCTGGACGGAGCGGTGCTCGGGGTGGTCGGCCTGGGTCGTATCGCCCGCCGCGTGGCGGTCGCGGCACGTGCACTTGGCATGCGGGTTGTCGCGAGCGATCCGTTGGTGGCGGCGCCAGGTATCGACGGTGTGACGATGGTTGATCTCGACGAGTTGCTCGCCGCCTCCGATGTCGTGTCACTTCACGCGCCAG
>JAYTKG010000512.1:0-9825 GCA_043730435.1 Acidimicrobiia bacterium
GGCAAGATGGCCACCAAGCCCTATGCCGCGGGTGGTGCGTACATCGACAAGATGAGCGACTCGTGCAAGGGTTGCCGCTACGACCGCAAGCTCCGAGTCGGGCCTGACGCGTGCCCGTTCACCACGCTGTACTGGGACTTTCTGGCTCGCCACGCCGATCAGTTCGGACGCAACCCCCGCATCGTGAAACAGGTACGTGCCGCACAGAAACTCTCTGACTTGCCAGCGGTGCAGCAGCGTGCAAAGGAGGTGTTGTCGCTGCTCGATCGTGGCGAGCTGTAGCGGTCAATTACCGACCCGTTTCGCCCAGTTCGTGTAGCTGGTGAGCGAGCCAGCATCGGGTCGTCGCAACCAGGGCCACGGATGCACCTCAACCGGATTGATCGCGGCAGCTCGTGCCGCCCAGCCCGGTACCGGCGCAAAGGTCGTAGCGACGGCTCGGCCTCGCAACACAACGACCGGATCACCAAGCGAAACTTCGACGTCTCGACCCTCGGCCATTTCAGCCAGGCGTTGGCTGAGGAATACCAGTCGCTTTCCCGAAAGCCGGAGGCGGGCCAGAAGTGGTTCGTCGAACACAAAGACAACGGGCAGTTCTGGGTGAGCCGCCAGTGCCGGGTCACTGTCACCCAATGATTCAGCGGTGAACCACACCGCATCGGCGCTCGCTGACACCAGCGGTGCAAACGGGCCAATGGTGCGGCTCGTATCGGGGTCGTGGCGAAGCAACGCAGTGTCGTCAACCTGCTCCATGGCTGGTTCAGCGGGCCACTCCTCGATCGGACAGGCATCTCGGTGCACGCAGCTGTTGCACACGCCGGTGCTGCGCTTATTGACCTGCCAACGGGAGAACCCGTATACCCGACCCGTGCCAGCACCGGTGGTCCACTGCCAGCCAAGGCGATTCGCAGCTCGTGATCCATCAAGCAGATGACGGAAGAACACGTCCTCACCGTCCTGCCACGCCGCGCCGTGACGGACGCTCCAGTGGGCTGCCATCCACATACGCGTCTGGTTCACCATCCAGCCGTCATCGTGCAGTTCCGTCATGCACAGATCAACACATTTCATCGAGCGATCCCACGGGTCCTGCTCTACCCGACGTTCGAGAACTGGTTGATAACGCAACGACTGGCGATTGGCCGTTCCAAGGCGGGCGTACACGTGACGGGCGTATTCCTGCCACAACAGTTCGTCTCGAAACTTGCGGCTGTCATGGCCATGTCCGCCAACGACGCGCCATACGTCGGGAAGGCTCAGCAGACCGTGGCGAATCCAAGGCGACAAGCCCGATGCGCCTCGCTTCGAAACGGGCCAAACCTCGTTGCGGCGCTTTGCGTACCCGCTCACGTCGAAGGCCTGCAGCGCTGCGTCGGCGGCCTGCTGTGTGCCAGTGAATCGGCCAGACGCTGCTGGCGAGTCGCTGCAGAGGTGGCCGAGATGTCGGGTCACCCATGCAACCTCGCAGCCGGGTGGCGGAACGGGCAGCCTCATGATGACGCCCCCTGGTTGTTCCGCTTTCGACATTTGTCGGAGGAGTACTTTACATCGTCCCAGTTCTTAGCCCACGCCTTGCGCCAGCTCATCGGCCGTCCGCAGATGACGCACGTCTTTTCAGCCAAGGCCTTCGCAGCGCTGCGTGGATGGTTACGGGGCAGGGTCATCATTTCAACCGAACTGATCCGAGCCGACTTCTCGTTCGTTCTGCTCAGTCGCCTGCACGATGCGAGCAAGCACAATCGAAGGGTCAAGGCCGGTTAACGCACGAGGTTCAGCCATGCCAAGAACGTAGAGCGATCTTGTCTCGCATCACGAAGTGGACCCTTCCGCTGGACTACGGGCGTGGCGGGCAGTCGTGCAAGGCTCATCCGATGACTGAGCATCCCGTTCCGATTGTCGTGGTCGGTGCAGGCCTGAGCGGACTCATTGCCGCTCGCACGCTGGGGGAAAGTGGTCACTCATCGGTGGTGTTCGACAAGGCGCGCAGTGTTGGTGGACGAATGGCCACCAGACGGCGACTCGGACACGAGGGCACTCTTGCGCTCCTTGATCATGGGGCCCAGTTCTTCACCGCTCGCTCCCCTGAGTTCCGGGCCGAAGTTGATGGGTGGCTGTCGCTCGGCATCGCTCGCGAATGGTGCCGTGGCTTTGGTGCAAACCAAGACGGGTATCCCCGCTACTGCGCGCCCGGCGGCATGAACGCCATCGCCAAGCACCTCGCAACATCGGTTCGGGCCACCGTCAACACTACGGTCCGATCGGTACGCACCGATGGCGATCGACTCATCGTCACTACCGATGACGCGGTTGATCATGCCTGCAGCGCTGTTCTGCTGACGCCACCGGTCCCTCAGTCACTCGCGCTTTGTGACAACGGCTCGCTCGTTCTCCCTCGTGACGAACGCAACGCGTTGGAAACCGTCCGCTACGCGCGCTGCATTGCCCTCCTGGTCACCGTGAACCAATCGGGTCTCATCGGCGCGCCCGGTGGATTGCAACTGACCACCGAGGCAGACCCCACGTTTTCGTTCATCGCCGACAATCAGTCAAAGGGGCTCTCGGCAGTACCAGCGTTAACGTTTCATGCGAACGACGTGATATCAGAAACTCACTACGACGATTCGGACGAAGAAGTAATTACGCTTCTTCTGTCCGCCGCCCAGCCCTATCTGGATGGGTCCGACCTGCTCAACGTGGAAGTAAAGCGATGGCGGTTCGCTCGACCAACCGTGACGCATCCGGAGCGATATCTGGCGCTGCGTCCAACACCGAATACCTCGCTGGTCTTTGCCGGCGACGCCTTCGGGGAAGCCCGTGTTGAAGGCGCGTATCTGTCGGGGCTTGCTGCTGCGCAGCGTCTTATGAGCTGAGGCTTCGAGCGTTGGAGTTGCGGGGCGGGCGAGGCACACCTACCGGTGCGTTGAGCCGATAGCCCGCCGCCACCCGCTCCTCTTCGTTTTCTCCGCCCCAAACGCCGTATTCATGATTGGTGCGCCCGAAGTCTCGGCAGACGGCTTTCGATGAGCACATCTGGCAGATTGCGCTGGCTGCCGCTTCGCGCCGCAAACGAGAGTCAGGGCGTTCCCGAAGCGGCGGATAGAAGAGATGGGATTGACCCCTGCATTCGGCATCAACCATCCACGCGAGGTCGGTATAGACCAGCTCGTTCCACATCTCAGGTACCGACATGGCGGCCGCCCTGTGTATCAGTGTGTGCACTCTCTAGGGCACCGGCGCTGCACAACCTCGGTGCGTCTGAGAGCAAGAGCCAAGGAGCTGGCATGTTGCCTCATTTCATCTCGACCCCGGGTTTCCAATCCCGGTCAAAAGCCACGGTCCGTTTTACCAAAGCCTGACGAGAGACGTGATGTCGTCTTCACGAACAGTGGCCCAGATGGCTGTAATTTCCGTCACATCCGCCTGAGTCCGGTCAGCAGATACGCAACCATCCTCTTTCAGCATTTGAGGTCCCTTGGCAACCGCCCAGGCCGAAAACCCTTGGCGTGCAGATCTTTGCGAGAGTTGATGGTGTGGCGAACGGCCTGCCGGTCGAAGGCGACTGGGTATGGGTACGGGCCGTTGACCAGCAGGCGACACAGCTGCTCTCAGCCGGCTGCGCCGACTCCGGTGAGGACGACTATCTCTCGCTAGACGCCATCATGGACGTGATGATTGCACCCTTCACCGGCGATGAAGGGGTGATCGCACTGTTGGCGGTTTGCAGCCGATCAGGCGTCCTTGCCACAGGCACAAGGGGGCTGCACGGCCCTTGACAGGCTTGAGGACGCTGTGGCTTCATCGGTCTATGGATACGGCGGACCATGATCCGGATGATGTTGTGTTTGATGAGTCGTTCGTGCGGTCAGCAACGACGACCGAGATGTCGGCTGCTGAACGGGCGCTCGAGGCGGAACGACGTGCGCGGGCTGAACGACTACAAAGCCGCCTCAATAGCGAAACACATGAGACAGCGTCACAGGCCAGGTCGATCGGCAGGCGTCGCTGGCACCGGCGTGCGATCGCACTGACGGTCATTGGCGGACTCGTGGCGACCGGAGTCGGCCTCAACAGAGTGAACGGGGGCAAGGCCGATCGGGCTTCGGCCAAACCGTTCACATTCGGCAACGACCGGCCGTCGCCAAGTCATGAAGCGAAGAGCGGACCGCTCGGACGCCCGGCCGCCGTACCTGACGAAAGCAGCAGGTTCACGTTCATCGCCAGCCAAGCCGACAAACAGTCACCCGTCGCATACGACCCGTGCCGTCCGATTCACTATGTGACCAACGAGCGGACGATGCCGCTCAACGGCCACAAGATGGTCGCCGATGCAATAGCAGCCATCAGCACGGCGAGCGGTCTCGTGTTCATCAACGACGGGGAGACCGACGAAGAACCGGACATAGATCGCGCGCCCTTCCAGCGGTCTCGTTACGGCGATCGATGGGCGCCAGTACTTATCGCCTGGTCCGACCCGAGCCGATCGCCCGACCTCAACAAGAGGGTCATCGGCCAGGGCGGCAGCGTGTATCTCGACACTCAAGACCCGACCAAGCTCGACCGGCGAGGCAAGGTTTACATCACAGGCATGCTCGCCCTGGACGGCCCAGCTTTCGCCGATCTCCAGCCGGAGGGCGACGTCAGCGCCGAGGACCTCGGCCGGACCATCATCCTGCACGAATTGGGGCACCTCGTCGGCCTCGGTCACGTCGAAGACCCGACGCAGGTGATGTATCCGTCGACCTCACACGAGGTGACCTCGTTGGCAAACGGCGACCTCAACGGTCTGGCCAAACTCGGTCGCGGCGACTGCTTCCAATCGTTGTAGCACTCGTTCGCGCCGACGAGTTCAACCGCCTCGTGACCCATTTCGTCTCAAACCACTAGCAGAGGGACTCGAACCAACTACCCGAGCAGATCGGCACGCAACTGCGCCGGAACTTGCGACGGCAGGCCACGGCTAAAGAGAAAAGCCTCGGTGCCGCCTTGGCCGTCGATGTCGTCGAGAACCGCTGCAAGGGCCACCCGGTTCGCCAAGAAGACGCCGATCACATCGTTAATGTCAACGCCCTGTTCGGCGAGCACCGGTGCCATTTCGGCGATCCGTGTTGGCGCTCGATATACGTTGGTCAAAAGGTAGTCGTGCATGACGGTGGCATCAGGAACGCCGAGAAGGCGAACAGCAGCGCCGCGGTCAGGCGCCCGGGACTGCAACAGATGCCAAATGGCGCCAATCTTGCGCTGATCGTGGCCCGATCAGCGGCTTCACTGTTCCCAACACGCGGCCGGGTCACCGAAAGCGTCCGAGGACTGAACGGGAAAGCTCCCTCGCCCGCCGGGTCGGCTGGAGACGCCGAAGCAGATGCTCGGCCAAGAGTTTGCCGGGAAGCGTCTGCACCAGCTGCTCCGGGCGAAGTTGGCCGATTCCGTGTGGGTCGGCTGCCGACACGGCGCGGGCGATGACGGTGCGAGGGTAGTAGGTGCCGCCGTTCCCAGAAGCCACGTTTTCACGCCTCGTCTCCTCTTCGGACCAAACGGCACGTTGCTCGGTGGTTGCAGCCGGGCGTCGGGGCTGTCCAATCAAGTAGCTGAAGAGCGTATGACAGCGGTTGGCGTCGACCTCGGCCTCGTCGGCAGCAAGTACTCGCTCAACCCAACGATCCGCCACTGGCCCGAGATGATCGAACAGGCCGTCGTTGCCCGTGAGAACAAGATAGGCCAACCATCCGCCGATCGGGCGCTCCACAACCGAACTGAAGTAGCGATCGTGAACCTCCAGGAAGAGTTCAGAGTGAATGGCTTCGGACGGGTCCGAAGCCAACATTGTTTGAAGGTGTGGGTAGCTCATCTTGGATTGAAGATGTTCCGGAAGCTCATCGTTCAGATAAACAGCGGCCTCCCATTGGTCGGCTGGATACTGATTACGGTGGGCACCCACGTAGTCGAACGAGACGAACCAGCCATCATCGGGCAGGGCATCAGCAATTGAGCCGAGCACTCGATCGAGGTTCGCCAGGTGATGGCAAGCCGCATGGTTGACCACAAGATCCACCCCATCGAGCGGCAGCGCCTCGGCATTGGCGTCCCTGATGACGTAGTCAATCGGGAGATTTTGCTCTTGAGCCTTCGAACGAGCAAAGCCGACCAGCGACTCCGAAATATCAGTGGCGATGACCGAGTTCACCGCGCCGATCTGAACCAGTTCCCTCTCGACCCAGCCGGAACCGCAGTTCAGGACCAGAGCGCGCTCGAACGGCTTGCCACGACGATTGCGAAAGTCCTTCATCCAGTCGACCGCCGGGTCTCCCGATGTCCGCCTGTTCATCTGCTCGATGACTCGGGGCAGCGTGTTCCAGTAACGCTGATGCTGATAGTAGGGTGACGATGAGTCAACCGGATGTTCGGACACTCCCACAGCGTTGCACGTTGACGACAAGCTGACCGCGACCGTCGGGCGAGACATCACGGCGGGCATCGAGAGAGGCGATGGGCCCTGCTCAGCCCGACCAGACTTGGATCTTGATCGGCGTTGGGGTGTAGCCGTTGCACGGGTTGTTGATTTGTGGCAGTTCGAGATGATCACCCGGGACGTCGATGTCGCCGCGCAGATCGATGGAGAGGCCGTTCCACCAACCAAGCGGTAGCGTGCATCAGATGCGGACAACCGCCGTGGCGCTCATGGTGACCATCTTGGTTGCGTCATCGTGTAGCTCCGGGCAGGCGACAACCCCGGTTACCACGGCGGCGACACCGACACTCGTGACGACAGCACCGATCGTGCCTGCCACAGCCGGCACCCCTGCAACGTCGGCGCCACCGTCGTCCTCCGCCACGACGCCTGCTACGGCTGCGATATCGACCCCCTCGACCAGCGCTGCTCCTGCCAGCACCGCTGCCGCTACGTCATCGACTCTGGCAGCGAGCGACGCTCGGCCGTATGACGTGTTCGTGCCGAAGAGCTACGACGGGTCGACGGCGGTGCCGCTCATCATCTCACTGCATGGCTACACCAGCAGCGGAGCGAAGCAAGATCAGTACTTCAAATTGCAGCCACTGGCCGAACAGCGCGGCTTTCTATACATCCACCCCGACGGCACGAAGGACGCGTCCGGAAATACGTTCTGGAACGCCACCGACGCGTGTTGCGATCTTCGGGCCGTCGGCACCGATGATGCCGCGTATCTCCTGTCGATGATTCAGCAGGTGCAA
The DNA here is from genome assembly GCA_043730435.1 of Acidimicrobiia bacterium. Taxonomy (GTDB): domain Bacteria; phylum Actinomycetota; class Acidimicrobiia; order Acidimicrobiales; family Ilumatobacteraceae; genus JANMCE01. The sequence goes on from JAYTKG010000512.1 coordinate 7,207, forward strand.
CAGAAGTACACGGTCGATCCAAAGCGGATCTACATCGTCGGCCATTCCAACGGCGGTTTCATGTCGTATCGCATGGCGTGTGATCACGCCGACAAGGTCGCTGCCATTGTGAGTCTGGCGGGCGCAACATTCGCGGACCCTGCTCGCTGCAAGCCGTCCCAACCGGTCAGCGTGCTGCAGGTGCACGGTACCGCCGACAACGTCATCCCCTACACGGGCGGGCAGATTTTGGGCCACGCGTTTCCACCGGCCGAGGAGACCGTGTCTACCTGGGCCTCTCTTGATGGGTGCGGGGCAACGCCAGCAGCTTCGGCAACCAAGCTGAACTTGGACGAAGGGCTTGAGGGTGATGACGCCTCAGCCTCAACCTTTACCGGCTGCACATCCGGGACCTCCGTCGAACTCTGGTCGATCAAGGACGGGGCGCACTCCCCCAACCTCTCGACTGCGTTTTCATCCGGCCTGATCGCTTTTCTGTACGCGCACCCGAAGCCCTAGCGCATCAGCTTCACGTTCCTATCGGCGGCCGAGAGCGGCCACGGATACGTACGAGCAGATCCTCGGAATTTCGATCGCTATAGTTCCGCCGGGGCAATTTGAACGAGGGTGTCGATCATGGCCAGAACCGGCGAGTTGACCCCCGTTGGTCATGGCAGCTTTGAAATCGCCGCGCTGTCCGCGGGCGGTGTCATCAAGGGGACCGACGCGGTCATCGCCGGTGAAATCGACAACTGCTACGCGCTCGTTCGTCCCCCCGGTCATCACGCCGAAGCAGACATGTGCCGGGGGTCTTGTATCTTCGGGAACATCGCTATCGCAGTGCACCACTGTTTGGCCGTGCATGGGATGGAGCGGATCGCTGTCGTTGACGGGGATGTCCATCACGGCAACGGAACCGAGACAGCGTTCTACAACGACGCTGGTGCTTACAGTGTCGCGTTCGAGCAACTTGTCGTTCCGGCGTTACGGAAATTCAAGCCTCAGATCATCTTCGTGGCGTCGGGCTTCGATGCCAGTGCGTTCGACCCGCTCGGTCGAATGATGATGACGTCGGCCGGGTACGCGCAGCTCACCAACACCTTATTGGCCGCGGCCGATGAACTCTGCGGAGGCAAGATCGTGATGGCGCATGAGGGCGGCTATAGCCCCGAGTACGTACCGCTGTGCGGACTGGCCGTTCTGGAGGCAATAACCGGGATCCCATCCGGGGTGGAGGACCCCTACCTTGCGTTTGCGGCCGGTATGGGACGCCAGGACTTGCAGCCGGAGCAACAAGCCGTGCTCGACGTCGTTCGTTCGATCCACGGATTGTGAGGGTCCATCAGCTCCAGCAGCCCGCGACAAGACGCTGCAATCCCCCCACACAGTCGGGCCCATAGCATCGCGGCCATGACTGATGCTGACGACCCGAAGGACGTTCCTCCGGCACCACTACGAAGGCTTCGTGTGCTCGAACTCGGTGTAATCCTCGCCGGTCCATTCGTGGGACGGATGCTCGCCGACTTCGGTGCCGAGGTCGTGAAGGTCGAGGCTCCGCACGACGGCGACCCGATGCGCGACTGGGGCGCGCAACGGGCGACCGGTCCCAACGGACCGCGGGCACTGTGGTGGCCGTTCCTGGCGCGCAACAAGCAGGTCATCACGCTCGACCTTCGACAAGCGTCGGGCCAGGAGCTGGCGTTACGGCTGCTCGATACCTGCGATGTGCTGGTCGAGAACTTCAAACCGGGCACCCTCGAACGGTGGGGCCTTGGCCCCGAGGTGTTGCACGCCCGCAATCCGCGTCTGATCATCGCCCGCATCTCGGGATACGGTCAGAGTGGTCCGTACTCGCATCGGCCCGGCTATGCGTCGGCCGGGGAAGCGTCCGGCGGGCTGCGGTATCTCAACGGCTTCCCTGATCAACCACCGCCCCGGACAGGGTTGTCGATCGGTGACTCGCTCGCCGGACTCTTCGCGTTGCAAGGTATTCTGATGGCACTGTACGAACGCGATGCACGAGGCGGTTCGGGCCAGGTCGTCGACGTCGGCATCACCGACGCATGTCTCGCGGTGTCGGAGTCGGTCACCACCGAGTTCGCCAAGCTCGGAACAATCCGCCAGCCACAGGGCGTTCGCCTCTCGCACGTCGTGCCTTCGAACCTGTACACGTCCAGCGACGGCCGACGGGTCGTCATCGCGGCGAACTCCGACAGTCTGTGGAAGCGGCTATGCGATGTGATGGGACGCCACGACCTCGCCGACGACGCTCGCTACAACAGCGACGTCGGCCGGCGCGACCACGCCGACGAACTCGACTCGATCATCGTACGTTGGGCGGCCACGCTCGACTACGCGGATCTCGCTCGCGCCCTCGATGAGGGCGGCGTTGTGTTCGGACCGGTGAACTCCGCCGCCGATTTGGTGGGTGATCCGCACTTCAGGGAGAACGGGTCGCTGATCACCATGCATGATCCCGAACTCGGCGAACTCGTCGGCCCGGGCATCGTCCCGCGATTGTCAGCCACCCCGGGACAGGCTCGCCACACCGGCCCGTGGGAACTCGGCCGCGACAACGCCGCTGTGTACGGCAGCCTTCTCGGCCTTAGCGAGGACGAGCTCAGCACGCTGCACGACAGC
>JAYTKG010000513.1:0-4857 GCA_043730435.1 Acidimicrobiia bacterium
GAGCCAAAAGAAGCGCATCCTCACCAACGCCAAGGCTGCCGACCGCAACAAGGCAGTGAGAAGCGAGCTGAAGACCCGCCTCAAGAGCGCCGTTTCCGCTATCGGCACCGAGAACGCGGTCGCCGCTGGCCGTCTGGCGCAGAAGAAACTCGACAAGGCTGCCACCAAGGGTGTCATCCACAAGAACGCCGCCGCTCGCCGCAAGAGCCGTCTGGCCAAGAAGATCAACGCTGGCGCCTAAACCCGCCCGGTTCGACCATGTGAGACAGGCAGGCACGGTCACCGTGCCTGCCTTCTTCGTTTTCTTTAGCGGCGAGCGCCAGCGCCGGCCCGAGCGGGCGCGCCGCCCAACCGACTCAGCCGGGCCACCAGCACTTCCATCACTAGATCCTCGGGCCAGTCTTTCGCTCCACGAACATCCAGGTCCGACTGGGCGAGCAACGCGAAGGCCCGCACCACGCCGTCATGACCAAGACGACGGATCTGGTCCATTGCCTTTCGAGCCTGAAATGTCGACTTCACCCCGAGCAGGTCAGCGGCGCCCTGCTCGCCGCCGTACGAGGCGCCATCGAGCTTCAACATGCGCTGGTAATGGGTATGAAGCAGCGACAGGATCTGTAACGAGTGACGCTCCCCCGATCCCATCATGCGATGCAGCATTTTGAGGGCAAGCGCAGTGTCACCCCGGTCGACTGAATCGGTGAGATCCCACGGCGCTACCGAGCCGGCATCACCGAGGAACGGGGCAATGTCGCTCTTGTGCAACATGGTCTTGGTGCCGTACGTGGCAACCAAGGTCTCGAGGATGCCGTTGACCGAGGAGACGTCTTCGCCGATGTGTTCGGCGAATCGGTTACGGGCTTCACCGTCGAGCTTGAGTCCGGCTGCGGCGATCTGTTCGTCGAACCAGAAGCCGCGCTCTTTCTTGTTGCTCGACACGTCGGTCTCAATGACGTTGGCCCCGGCCTTTGACACCGCATCGGTGAACGCCTTGGCCAGCCGCCCGCCCGACAGCGTCAGCACCAGATCGGTGGTGGGCAAAGGATTGGCGAGATAGGCGACCAGGGGCTGCACATCGTCGGTGGCAAACCGTCCGATGCCGCGAGCCACCACCACACGGCGGTCGGTGAGGAATGGCGATGTCTGGGCGGCCTCGACAACCGAGCGAATCTCATACTCTTCGCCGTCGAAATCCTCCAGCATGAGACCACGATCCCCGGTGCCCACCAGCTGACTGACGAGCGCGTGCACCGCGCTAGACACCAGCGACTCGTCGGAACCTTTGACCGTATACAGCGAACTCATGACCCGTCGACCCTACCGCGGTGACGCCCCGGCTAGCCGGAGTCGGCTCGCCCGATGGCTCTGACGTCAACATCGATGGTGTCGCCAAAGGCCACAACATCGATCCGAACGGAAGCGGCCCGGTACGAGCCGGGCCGCGTGTCGGCAGCGAGTATCAGTGCCGGTTGGTAGAGCCGAGTGGCGGAGTCGATATCGGCCGCTTTCGATGTGGCAATGAGGGCATCCACCCGAGTGATCTTGGCCTTGCGGAGGAGGTCAAGCAGACGTGGCGCTCGGCCGTCCACCGCCACCACTGTGGCTGTGCCCACGCGCCAGACGCGAACGGTGTCGGCCAGGCGGGACGCTCCAGTAGGTCCGGGCGCGTTGGCCGTAGCAATGGCGGAAATCAGGACCACGGCGGCCAAGGACAACCCGGCGAGGTGTCCGATGCGTTGACGACGCCACACCCATCCGATACCGACTGCGCCTGCGGCGACGAGCGCGTGCCGAGTCTGCAACGTTCCCAGTGGCAGCGCCGCGCCCACGCGAGCGACAAGCGCGATCCAGCGGATGCACACGCGCGATGGCAGGTGCAGCAACGTTGCGGCCCACGACGGCAGGAACCCTGCGAGCAAACCGGCGGGAAGGCCCCAGATCATGACCGGCCCGGCTGCTGGAACCGCAAGAAGGTTGGCCGGAAGCGACACCACCGGCATGCCCCCGAAGATGGCCAGTTGCACCGGGGCCACCCCGATCTGTGCAGCCAGCGTCACGCCGACGGCGAGCGCGAGTGATCGAGGGCCCGGCAGCCGCTCAGCAATCCGGCCGGCGAGGAACGCTATGCCGAACGTAGCCCCGACACTGAGCCACCAACCGGCTGAGTACACCAGGAACGGGTCGATCAGCATCATCGCGGTCGTGGCCAGGCCGAGCATGCGGATAGTGGACGACGGCCGCGCCAAGGCCCACGCCGTCACCGCTACCGTCGCCATGGCCGATGCACGAAGTACCGAAGGCTCGAAGCGGGTCAACATCGCAAACCACACGACCAATCCAACCGTTGCGGCCCATCGCCAGCGGATCGTAAGCCGACGTAGCAACGGACCGGCAGCTACCAAAACGAACGCCACATTTTCGCCGCTCACCGCGGTGAGATGGGAAAGCCCGCTGGCACGGAATTCGTCCACCACTTCGGCGGGCTCGGCGCGGTCGTCACCCAAGACGAACCCGCTGAACAGAGCCTGTTCGGCGGGTGACATCACCCGAGCACCGCGCTCGATCACGCGCCGAACTCGGTTGGCGCTCCGAAACACCGGCGCGCCGTCCTGCTGGTCTCCAACGGAGGTGACCTCGACACGACCGACGATGTGACGGTGCGCAAGGCGGAGCCCGGGTGAACCGGCTACCGGTTTGAGCTGACCTTCCAAACGCACGCGGTCCCCGGCCAGCAGCCGGGCGAGCTTCTTGGCCGCTCCCCCGTGCGCCGTAATTTCGACGTGCTTACCACCGAGTATTACGGTGGCTCGTTCCCCCGATCCGAGCGGTGCCGGGTCGGTGAGTAGGGTCACAACCTCGGTGACGGGCCGGGCTAGAGCCGGTGTCACACCCGCCCATGCAGACGCCGAAAATGCTGACGCAAGCAGGAATCCGGCCACGACCGCCAGCCACCATCGGCGCCCCAGCAACGCTCCGCCTGCAAACAGAATGCCCACGACAACAGGGATCGGCCGGGACCACCACGCCCCCGCGGCCGTTGCCACCGCAAGTAAGAACACCGCCCATTCAGCCATTCGTGCCACCTCTTCGGCCGAGTTGGGCTCTACGATGGGCGAGCCATGGCATCTCGAACCAGCGTCGCCCCGGTCCCGTTGGGGCCAGCTGCCTACGCGCGAAAACTGCGCCGCGCCGGCTGGCTGATGGCACTGGTGGTACCGGCCGTGCTGCTCGGTCTGACCGCGTTGGCCAAGGTAACGCTGACGTGCCCCACCGGTCAGCTCTGCAGTAACCGGGTGGCCACCAACTGGGTGCTGCCCGGCCTGGCGTTACCGACTGCCATCTTGTGGGGTATCCCGCTGCGTGGCGGTACCGCCCGCTACATCGGCGTGGTGGCCAGCAGCGCTGCGCTGTGGGCCATTCTGGGGGTGTGGGCCTCAGGACGAGCCACGCGCCGTCCAATCGCCACGTGGCGCACCTGGTTTCGTGAGTATGCGGTGCTGCTGATCGGTGTGTGGCTCGGGGTGCTGGCCGGGCTGGTGGCGCTTGGCGCCATCGTGGGCCAGAACACATTTTCCGGCTGACCGTCATACCCGCACCAGTTCCCGCAGCGCGTCCACTTTGGCCGTGCCGAGACCCTTGATTTCAAGCAGGCCGTCGATCGACTTGAACGGTCCGTGCTTGTCTCGATACGCCACAATGGCTGCGGCGGTTGAGGGCCCGATACCGGGCAGCGCATCGAGCTGCGCCACAGTCGCGCTGTTTAGATCGACGGGACCGACGGCCGCGCCCGATGAACCGCCGATGCTGACGCCGGCTGCGGCCGAGACTGGTTCTCCGGGTTTGGGCAGGTACACCCGTTGGCCGTCGGCGACTTTCGCGGCGAGCGGCAGCACCGCGGCGTCAACTCCATCGGTCGGACCCCCGGCGGCGGCCACCAGGTCTCCCACCCGGCTTCCGAGCGGCAGGTGATAAACGCCTGGCCGCACGACAGCGCCTGCAATTTGGACAACGACGTCGGCCGGAACCAAAGAGGGCGGAGGTGCAGCCGAAACGGCGGCCGTGGCGGCTCGGGCCGCCATGGGCAGCGAGCGCTCTACCGGTGGGGCCGGGGCGCGCAGCAACCACCACGAACCGACCGATACGAGGAGCACGGCGGCAAGGGTGGAAAAGATACGCCCGGGCGTGATGCCAGCGAGTGCTCGACCAAGCTTATCTTTGGTCGTATCGGGCGGAATGGGGCGGGTGAGCTCCACGCAGATCCTCCTGCGGTCGCGCCAAAGCTGGCGATCGATGCAGGGGAAGAACCATGAACTTAGCAGCTCGGGCTAAAAATGAAACCGGCCCGACCCGAAATTTTCCGGGTCGGGCTGACGAAACAGAGCTAGGCGCTGGCGAGAGCCGACACCATGGCGGCCATCGATTCGTCTTCGGTCACATAGATGATCTGAAGACGCATGGCGGCGTCGACCAGGAATGGCAGCAACCGATTGCGCACAACCGCGGATTGCCCGGCGAAAAGATCATCGACGATCATGGGCATGCCGCCAATCGCTTCCACCGCGAGATGCTGCTGCACCCGTCCGCGCAATGAGAGCGCAGCAAGCGTGAGCTTCGTCTCATCAAGTTGGCTCGAAGCCGCAGACGACTGCGCCGTCGACTCCCGCACAGCGAGCCACCGCTTGGCGTCCTCTATGACGGTCTCTTCGCTCGTTGCGATGTTGACGGCCTTCAGAACGACGTCCATGTGGCGGGCGACTTCGCCTTGAATCTGACGACGGAGTTTCATCAACGGCACCTGTCCGGTACCGAGGCGTTCCATGTTCTCGATGCTGGCGTCCATGCCGAGACGAAGCCGAA
>JAYTKG010000514.1:0-7426 GCA_043730435.1 Acidimicrobiia bacterium
TGTTGATACTGCCACGCAGCCGCGAACGGGTAGCCGGTCCTTTCGCCCACACCTGCAGCCGTCCCCACGGCGAGCGATCAGTCTGTATCGGCACTTCGATCTCCGCCGGACCGTTCGATGATGAACGTGGCCTCGGCTACCAACGATCGACGGCTGACGCGGCCGGGTCGGAGTTTGGCCGCTTGTAGGTTCGCAGACGAGGCTACGCTCACTCGCATGGCACAGAAGGTCTGGACTGCAGCGGAGCTTGAGCAACTCTCGCCAGCTGAGCAGGATGCGATCTTCACGGCCGGAATCGTTCGCGATCTGGCAGATGTGCCGCCGGACTTCCTCGCTCGGGTGCGCGCGCGGCTCGAAGACCACATCGCTGGCACCGAGTCGCCAGCCCAGTGACGACTAGGCGGCGGGCTGTTCGAGCTACCGCACGGTTCTTCGAGGACCTGGATCGCCAGCTTGGTGCTGAACGTGGTCCCGATGGTCAGCCTTCGACGAATGACTTTCAGGTGTTCGACCTGTTTCGCATCGTCGAGACCTTCGCCACGCAGTTTGATGAACTTCCGGAGCTCATCCCTGGCCGTGCCGACTACCGCATCGTGATTGGCGTAGGTGTCGTCGTCGCCCGATTCGCGGTGATCGGCCAGCTCGCTCGCGACGGTGCGGTCGAGCTGGTGCAGCTCGACATCGATAGCGGCTCGTCGTGGTGATGCGCACGAGCGGTGGAGACCTCACGCACCCGACTTCATCCGGAGAGATCTTGCGGTCGGTGGCTCTCTCTACACGACTTGCGGCGGCGGTCCTTGCCAATGGATCTGCCAATGGATGCGGCCAGAACGGGTTGCCATTGGCCAATACGGAGCGACATCAAACGAAACGTGCGCTAACGTAAGCCCTGCTCAGACCACATGGCTCGTCACATAGCAACACTGGATGGACTCGTTCGCTCACCCTCTCAAGGTGGCGGCACGGGTTCGAATCCCGTTGGGGCTGCCCAATCAATATCCAGGGTCAGAGGCACTCTCTGGAGTGTCTCGTCTGGTTTGCGGATGCGTTTGCCACTGGCAGGTACGAGCTGCGTTGATGGAAGGCGTTGAAGGAGGCCCGGGATCTGCGCAGACTCCGCGCCCGCACGGAAGCGCGATCGGTGAGGAGAACACCGAGCCGTAAGGTCTGCTGTTGATGCCCAGCGAACCTGGCCTACGGTGAAATAAGGAGGTCGGGAGCGCCGTTGAACATGGTGTCGGCCGAGATGAGGGTCGCTCCGATGTGAATAGCGGACGCTGCGATCCAGAGATCGTTTGAGTGGATCTTGTCAGCGAGTGGGTGACCTACCCGGCGGCAGTTGGCCCGTAGCTCGGCGACCGTCGTCAGGAGCGAGTTGGTCACCTGTACAACCGTGACTGCGGTGATCGCTGCTTCAACTCGCGCTCGCCGAGGAGCGCCCCACTCGGCAAGAATCGCGCCGTATCGCAGCTCGGCGACGGTTACGGCGGCGATGAAGACTTGATTGCCGACCAGGGACCCGACGTGGTGGTCGAGCGAGGGTGAGCGTCGTCGGCTGAGGGACGCGCTGAAGATGCCGGTATCGACTAATAGCCTCACGTGGCAATGGCGGCAGCGAAGGCGTCGGCCTCTTCGTCAGTGAGATCCTCGATCAGGAGCTGGTCCAGGGATGTGAGCAGCGGAGCGGCGTCGAGCTCCGCAAGAGTGAGATCTCGCGGCAGGAGGTCGGTTCCGTGCGGACTCTCGGATCGTTGACGGGCTGCGTCGCTCACGGTCCCAAGTGTACTTCGTTCGCCAGAAGTGCGTGGAAGCGGTAAATAGCAATGCAAACGTCGGGTGTTTGTCAATGTCTGACCCATTGTCTGACCGGCCTAGTCGAGACCGTATTCGATCACAAGATGGCGCCGAGTCGACAGAGAAGATTTTCGATCTTGAGTTGTTCCACATCAAGGTGTCCACGGGTGCATTGGCCGGATAACAGGCAAACGCGCAGGCAAAACAATCGCGACAGCTTCTCACACCGTGGAGGTCTTCGATGGGGCTGAAAGGGTCGCCTCGCACGCCAGGTTCGTTGGTGTCACCAACCGATACGTCACCGTGGCCTTGCACATGCCCGAAGCGCACCGCAACAGGCTGGTCGACTGGTCACCGCAACGATTCGAGCAGTGGGCTGGCACCGTCGGCCCGAACAGGTCGCCGCTATCACCGCGATCCTGGATTCCCGCAAAGTCGTCGAGCAGTCCTACCGGTCGTGCCTGGGTGTGATGTCGTTAGCAAACAAGCAAGGCGGCATGACCCGGCTGGAGGAAACCTGCTGATGGGCGTTAGCCGCGACCCGGCAGCCGTCATACACGCTGATCAAAAAGCTGTGGGCCGGATGGGAACCGCCAGCCCCGCAACCAGCACCGTCTCTGGGCGACGCCGGTTTCGTGCGCGGCTCGGACTACTACAACACGCACGGGGGCCAGGCATGATCGATATCGAAACTCTCGCCCGCCTCAAAGAGATGCGCCTGTCCGGGATGGCCGAGTACTTCGAGAACCTCGCCCAAACGACAGGAACAGCAACGCTGACCGGCCCCGAGATGGTCAAGCAGGCCGTCGACTGGGAACACGACAGGCGACGCGACAGCAAACTGCACCGGCTACGCAGGCAGGCAGGACTCGCCCAGCCCGACGCCGACATCGCCGATATCAAAGTGATGCCCGGACGCAGCATGGACACCGAACTGATCACACGCCTCGCTATCGGCGGCGACCTCGTCAAACACCAAGACGTCATCCTGCAAGGCCCAACCGGGGCAGGCAAAACCTACGTCGCTAACGCATTGGGTAACAAAGCCTGCCAGCAATACCGCAGGGTGCTCTACCTGTCCGCCGACGAACTGTTCGATCGGATCACGATCGCCGAACGCACAGGCGACAAGAAACGGTGCCTGGACACGTTAGTCAAAGTCGAGCTGCTCATCATCGACGACTGGTTCCTCACAACACCAAGCAGGCAACAAGTCGAACAGCAGCGTCGACGATCTACTGCACCCAGCTACCGCCCGGCCAATGGCACGATCGGATGGACGAAAAGATCCTCGCGGACGCCATCGTCGATCGGATCACCACCAACGCGCACGCGACCGTCCTCAACTGCGACGACTCCATGCGCAAACACTTCAACCACATGAACTGAGCAACCGCTGGGGACGAGGCAACCCGCCCCCAGCGGCTCACCCGGCCCAGTCAACACTGGCTCAGCGCTCAACGGAACAGTGGCTCACCCACCCACGGAACACCGGCTCCCGACGACCGTGATATCCACGACAACGTTCATTCGGACGATTTATCGATGACATTCCATTCGACCGACACCCATGATGCCTCAACGTTGCGCTCGTCATCGAGCGCGACGTAGACGGCAATCGCTTCGGCGACCGCCGCTGGACACGTAAACGCGAACGTCTGGCTGATCGGCCGCTGCGGTGTTCCCCTCGAAGTCTCTCGAGAGCCTGTCACGAACTCTCGGCAGTTCATGAACGATGAAATCGGCGACCGATGTCGTCCCATCGGTTGTCCGCTCCTCGGCAAGAAGTGAGTCGAGACGGTTGAAGAACTGCTCGGTAAACCGGACGATCCGGTCAGGCGCGAGCCCGTCGTTGCTCGCCGAGCATCTTCGCTGTGGCAATAGTCTCGGCACGGAATGATCGGATGATCGAGGCGTCCACGGCATCGGCGCGATCCTGCGGTGTCATCCGATCCATCTCAGCGGCCGTGACTATCTTCACGTGTTTCGCCATGAGCATCAGTTTAGCGTGCGAACGCCTGTGCGGCGATAACGTTCGTCGGGTTCGAAAGAGATCCCACAAGGACTGCTGAATTGTCGCCGACTCAACAACCTCTGACGATTCCTCGATGCCGCTGAGGTTGCGATTTGCGTGGGCGTGACAGGTTGATTCTCGAAGGACGGTGCGTCACAATTGGGTTTAAGCGGCGGGAGAGTCTCGCGGCGTCGGCGTCGTTGTGTAACGAGAGGCGGTGAGTAATGCGAGTCGCTGTGACTTCGCCCGATGGGGTCGTCGTCGAACGAGAAGTCACTGCCTCGGTCACCATCGGCCGTCGGCCCGGTCGGGGTGGCATCGTGATCGGCAAGGATGACAGCACAGTCTCACGTGTGGCGTTGCGCGTGAGTCAGGACGGGTTCAAAACCTCCGTCGAGAATCTCTCGCGATATACCAAGTTGGAGATCCACAGCGAAGCCGCGGTGCGTTCATTACTCCCTGGAGAATCCTTGGGTTTGGTCGGCGACACGCTCGTAGTCGCTCCCGGTGACAACTACCCGTACCGGATTGAGATAACCAGCGTCAGACCTGCGCCTCGTCCAAGGCGGCCCGCCGGCGGAACGTTGACACGTCGATTAGTTGCACGTCGGCGCAGGCCACTCAACGAGCAGCGGCAACTGGCGCTGGTCGCGCTTTGCCTGCCCCGCTTCGACCCTCGTCGTTTCCCAGGCGGCCTTTTGACAGCGCCTCAGGTCGTGGAGCAACTTCAGTTGGCGGGCGAGACAGTTACAAAGAAGGCAGTCAACAATAAGCTGCTTCGGCTTCGTCAGCAGCTCTGTGACGACCACGGAGTGTTCCTCGGCAGCCGCGAAGAGTTGGCCGACTTCGCCATCAACGGGCTCAACCTTGGTTGTCATGGTTAGGCGACGTGGAGGAACGTTCGGAGGGCTTGGCGAATGATCTCGCTGGTAGTGGTGTCGTCCAAGGTGGCGCGAGCTTCAACTGCAGCGCGAAGTTCCGGGGTCAAGGCAAACAGGCACGACCTCGGCTGGGCCTGAGCCCATTGCGGGGCGACCGCTGCGCGGTCGAAGTGTGGTGATGTCGTAGCCGACCTCGGCATCATCGGCGAGGCGTTCGATATCGGCATCGGTAATCGGCTTGCCCCGCGAAGTTCCAATGATGGTGTTGTCGTTGTTGGTCATGTTCATGTCTCTCGAATCGACGGCGGAGCAACCCGTTGTAACGGCTTCTCATCGCGTGAATCACTATCTCCGACCATCATCGAAGTGAAGCACGATGACTTCGAGCATGTTGGCTGCCCGGTCAGGTCGGGTGTGAGTGTTCGTAGTGGTGTGGTGTCGTCGCCCATGTCCGCAACGACGGATGCGTGCGCGATGGCGTGAAGAACGTCATCGTTCTCGACTCCATGTCTGCTCACTGAGCGATGAAACTCCACATAGGTGAATCGTATTACGGAACCTCGCTGAGCGCAACGCTGCTGTGATAGTTGGGACGAACCGCGATGGGTGGAGCCAGCTTCCGCCGTGGATCAATCGGGGTTTCAGCCGACGAGGCGGCGGCGTACCTCGGCCACATCGGCGGCGAGCCGGTCAGCCAGCGCACGGGAGTCGAACTGTGTCACCGATGCTCGGTGTGCGACGGCCTCGGTGAGAAGTTCACGGACGAGATGGGAGAGCTTCACGCCGCGTTCGGCCGCCATGGAGTCGAGCCCGGCCGCTAGTTCCTGCGACAAGCGAACAGAGAGATGACGGTCCCGGCTGGCGTCGGGCTCGTAGTCGATGGTCTGCCCAGTCTGCGCTTCGAGCCATTGAATAGCTTTTGGTTTGGTCATCACGTTCCTTCCTCGTCGCGTTCGATCGCCTGAGCGAGCGTTTTGGCGATGTCGACTGCGTATGCGCGATTGGGTTCCATCGGCTCCGTTCCGGAGACCAATGCTCGTAGGTTGATGAAGATCCGACGCAGGTCAGCAGTGCTGAGCGCCACCCGTCTTCAGGCAGCCATTCGAGATCGTCCGGCACGTGTGACATTGTAACACGTGCGCCTGCCGAAATTGCTCGGGCAGGCTCGGACAGCAGCTCTCGTCGATGAACGACTGCTCGGCTCGACTATCGGACGAGCATACCCTTCCAACCATTGCCGAGCAGCAGTCGACCTTGTGCCCTGTCGAACTCACCCTGGAACTCGCGCCTCAACGTCAATGACTATTGCAACGACCGCGTATACGCGAACGTCGGGCTGATCGGCCGGTGCAGTGTTCCCCTCGAAGTCTTCCGAGAGCCGGTCACGAACTCTCGGCAGCTCATGAACGATGAAGTCGGTGACCGATGGAGTCCCATTGGCTGACCGCTCCTCGGGAAGCAGCGAGTCGAGACGGTTTGAAGAACTGCGCGGTAAACCGGACGATCCGCTTAGGCACGGGCCCGTCGTTGCTCGCCGAGCATCTTCGCTGTGGCAATAATCTCGGCACGGAATGACTCAGAAAGGTCATTCAAGTCTCGGATGATCGAGGCGTCCACGGCATCGGCGCGCTCCTGCGGTGTCATCTGATCCATCTCAGCGGCCGTGATTATCTTCATGGGTTTCGCCATGGACCTCAGTTTATCGTGCGAACGCCTGTGCGTCGATGACCTTTGTCGGGTTCGAAAGCGATCCCACAAGGGCTGCTGGGTAGTGTCCGATCGAGGTCGGTGTCACCCACTCCTCGTCGACCCCTGCGAACGTGTTCAAATTCAACGGCGATGACGTGGACGGTGTCGTCAGTGCCAAGATACGCATACAGCGCCACCTCGGGCACCAGCAATCCGCGCTCTATCATTACGCGGATTGGTTCGTTCCCTACCGCGGGTAATGTGTTCGCCTCGAAGTCCTGGGCAAGGCGATCGCGCAGGCGAGGCAAATCATGGAGCACGAAGGCGGTCCTGGACGGGAGGCCCGAAGTCGTTCGCTCGTCCGGTAGCTGACTGTCGAGATCAGTTCGGTGAACCGCACAACACGGTCAGGCAGGTGCGTTAAGTTCGTCTGCGAGTTGTTTTGCGCGTGCGAAGATTCGATCGCGGAATTGAGGCGTTACATCACCCCCACCGCGATGGATTACTTGAACGTCGACAACAACGAACGAGCCCCGCAAATTTCCAAAAGAATTTCCGGTCACAACATGCAAGCGGCACATTCTCGACTGAATCGACGCCCAGTAGAACCGTCCCGGAGCGCCGACAAGCTGTTCAGGCAATTGTCGAGCGTCTTGCCGAGTGATCCGCTACATCATTCTCGCCGAGTTTTTCTGGCTGGCTGAACCAGTCATCGGCCTCGACACGACAACCTTGGTTAAGGCGAGCCGCGTTGAGTTGGCGGACTCAGCGCTATATGCGCCGCACGCAGGCTTTGTGGACACCGACCTCTAGCTCGACATGTACGACAAAGCAGCTGTGCCCGCATGTCGAATTGCCTGGAACCATCCGCTGGCCGATGGCAACAAACGATCGGCATGGGCGTGCCTGCTGCTGTTTCGTCGATCTCAACGGCGGCGACTGGGGTCCAAATATTGCAGTGAGCAACGACGACAGGGCTGCCTCGGGAAGGCCTTAACGCACTCTTCGAAACGGGCCTCGACAACGACAGTTTGATGTCTAGCGATCA
>JAYTKG010000515.1:0-12052 GCA_043730435.1 Acidimicrobiia bacterium
TCGGCCGTACTACGCACGAGCCGACGCTTGCGACGCGTCGCATCGTCGGGACCGAACCCAGTGTCGACTATCCAGGTCTGGCCGTTACCCACGATGGCCCACACGAAGTAGTCCATGGACATCGCGGTGTCGTGCGGGTCGCCGCCGATGAAATGATCGGGTCGACGTGCATCACGTTCGGCGTACTTGATCGCGAAGACGTCATACGCAGGCGAGTCGCTCATCGCCGTAGAGTACCGAACATGGATGAGTCCCTCTTCGAAGTCGGCATTGAGGCACGCAGCAGAGTGATCGGATCGGAATACGTCACGAAGGCGTTCTCCACGGCCGACACGTTCAGCCGCGAGTTCCAAGAAATGGTCACCGAGTACTGCTGGGGTGGTGTGTGGGGTCGCACCGCGCTCACTGACCGCCAGCGCAGCCTTCACAACCTGTGCATTCTGGCGTCGCTCAATCGCGGTACCGAGTTCAAGCTGCACTTCAAGGGTGCATTGAAGAACGGATGCACGCTCGACGAGCTCCGCGACACGCTGATTCAGATCATGGTGTACGCCGGCGTGCCCGCAGGAGTGGAGGCGTTCCGTCTCGCCCGTGAAGTACTCGACGCTGAGGGCATTACGCCGCCCCCGACCGACAAGCCGATGCCGAACATCCCCGGCACGTGACCACAGTCGGGTTCATCGGGCTCGGCAAGATGGGCGCGCCAATGGCCGCCAACCTGGCCAAGCGCAGCGGGGGCGCGGGCCGGAACGATCTCGCTGATGTTCAGCGGCCCTACGGCGGTACTCGACCAACACCGGGCGCTGCTCAACGCGTTTGCAGGCAACGTGTTTCATGTCGGCGAACGAGCTGGTCAAGGGCAAGCGATGAAACTCGCCAACAACTACCTTTCAGCCACCGCGCTCGCAGCTACGTCGGAAGCGATCGCGTTCGGTATGGCCCACGGGCTAGACATGACGACAATGGTTGACGTGATCAACGTGTCAACCGGCCGCAATTCAGCCAGCGCCGACAAGTTCCCAAAACCGCATCATGTCCGGCACCTACGACGCCGGGTTCTCCACATCGCACATGACCAAAGACGTTGGCTTTGTTGACGGCACCGGCGCCATCGGCACCGCGCACGCGGTCGCTGCGGCCGTGAACGACACATGGCACGCCGCCGACCAAGCAATGCCCGGCAGCGACTTCACCGAGATCTGGAAGCACGTATCGAAATAGGACACCGCACGCCTGATTCTTGAACATGTTGGTGCCACGCGATCCGATGAAGGGCTAGTCAGCGGCTTCGGCGCCGCCAGCATCTTTTTTGATTGTGGTGGTCTGGGGGGCGGCTCCGGCGGCGCTCACAACAACACTTCCCTCAAGCGCGTTCTTACTCGCGTAGAAGACGCTGAACTTGTTGACAGGGAAGTGGTCCTCCGCTCCCGTGTTGTCGAAATGGGCGATGCGTTTGCCTCCGGCCGGGATTGTGAACGTGTCCGGGAGTTTGGTGTAGTAGCTCTCGGTGACCTTCGTCGTTACGTCCGTGAGGGAGTAGTAGAACTCGACCCCACTGAGATCTGTCTTGCCGGTATTTGAGAGCGTTACTTCAAGATGATCACTTGTCGCTTTGCCTGCGGCGTTGACGTTGTCTTCCACCAGGACAGACTCAACCTTGAGCGCCTGAACAGTCGACTCGTTCTTGATGGGATTCTCCTTCACCGGTAGTACGGGCGTGTCGGCCGGAGCAGCGGCCGACGCCGGCAGGTTCGTGGCCGCCGCAACGGATGAAGCGGCGGCCTTCGTCGCAGGACCGGATGAGCATGAGGCGAGGGCGATAGCGCTGGCGAAAATCGCCGTGGCGGCAAGCCGCATGCGGAGCAATCGGGATGTGGGGGTGGTGATCATTTTGCCCCTCCTTAGGGGTTCACTGGTTGGGTACGAATGGTCCGGCGGAGCCATGCGATGAGGATGGCGGGATACACGAGCACCCAAGCCAAATCGGTCCAAACACGAGCGAAGAGCCAACTCAGCCCGAAGGGCCGGTAGCGCTCTTTGACATCGGTCATGGCGAACGCAAAGCGCTGGTAGTGCTGCGCGAACGACAGGTACTCGATGCGGGTTCGGATGGTTTCATAGACGCTGAAGTGATTCAGTAGCGTCGTTTCGTCGGCTCGATTGAGGCCGAGCGCTTTGAACAATCCACCCGGCACTTGGTTGTCGGCGTCGAGTGTGTCGCCAATTTGGGGGAACACGAGCACGATCACGAGCCAGATCCCAAGCGCTATGACAAGCCCGTTCGCGGCGTGTTTAGTCTTGGCGGAGGTGACGGCGCCGAGGCAATAGAAGCCGGTCATGTAGATGATGGACGCGATGTAGGCCAAGAGGAGCTTGACGGCCTCCCGGCCGCTGATCCAGTCGTGTCCAATCACTCCAGTACCGAGAACCCCGACGACGGCGGAGGCGGCTACCAGCGTGGCGATCAATCCGACTGCACCCAGCAGACTGCCAACGGTGAGTTCCCCCGGGGTGACCGGGCGTGAGCGGATGAGCGCCAGCGTGCGGTTGGACCGCTCTCGTGAAACGGTGAGGTAACCGAGCGTGATGGCGATGACCGCGCCGATAATCTGCAGATATTCGAATGCTCCACGCAACAGCGAGAGTGGGGCCAGTTGCGAAGGCGCAATCCGGTCAAGCCCGCTGGCTTGTGCGGCGTTCCTGTAGGCCTGGTAGTCGGCGACCTGGCTCCGGTGCGACACCGATGCGATGAAGACCGACGCGATGGTGACCAGGATCAGCATGCAGAGCAACGTCACGAGGATTCGGCTGCGAACGGCAGCCCGATACTCATGCCGGGCCAGGGTCATGATGCGTTGGCGGGAATCAGTCACGATGCCCACTTTGGGAGAAGTCATGCTTGCGGACCAGCACGATGAACCCGAAGATCCCGATGACAAGCAACACCGCTATCGGCAGTATCCGGCGGGTCGTACCCCACGTCGTCTCGGAGGGGGCGGTCGCCAGGATACGGCCGCTCGCTTCTTTGAACTGCTCCGTGATCGAATACGGCCGAGCGCGTGCCGTGACCCGAAAGAACGCCTGGGAGGTACTGACCGAATCCACGATCGGGTTGAGCGATTGGGCAGGGCGCAACCCTGAGGTGAACTGCGGCACAACGAACGTGACCACGAGCCACATGCCGATCGCGCTGAGCAAGCCGAGGGACCGTCGGCGAGCAACGAGCACCGTGACCATTCCAACGGACACGAACAGCATCAAGTACATCCACGAGAAGGCGTAGAACGCGACGAGCCGCCCGACATTCGTCGCCGACGGCAGAGTCCGATTGACGACTGCGAGCGCTGCGACGCTCACGACTCCACATGCAGCGAGAGCGACGGCGAGCACCCCGCCTGCCGCCGTGAGTTTCCCGGTGGCGTACTGAGTGCGAGTGACCCGCCGGGAGAAGACGAGTCGACCAATCCCATTCGCCTCATCATCAGCAACCGTGATGTGGCCCACTACCAGCGCGACCAACGCTCCGATCAAGGTGATGTAGATCACCATGTTCGACAGCATCGCCAGCTGCGGTTTGAGGAGGAATGGGTTGGGTGGCGCACCCAGTCCCCTGGTGGCGAGCAGTTTGACCGCCTCGTCGTACACCCCGATGATGGTCTGATGACTCGACCAGCCAAGCACCCCTGCGAGGACCGTGACGCCAATCAGCGTGACAAAGACTGCGGTCAGTATCCACTGACGACGCAGCGACAACACTTGGTGAGAAGCGATTGCCCCGATCATGTTGAAGCACGTTCCATACGAACGTAAATGTCTTCGAGCGAGGCTTCGTCGGGGAAGCGGCGCGTGGTCGCCTCAATCGAATCTTTGTAGATCAATTCGCCTTGATTAAGGACCCCAATCGTGGTGCACACCTTGGCGACCTCACCCAGCAGATGGGTGTTCATGAATACCGTCATACCGAGGTCCCGGTTGAGGCGAACAATGGTGTCGCGAAGTTGCCGCACACCAAGCGGGTCAAGCCCAGCGGTGGGTTCATCGAGGAACAACACGGCCGGGCGATGAACGATCGCTTGGGCGATGCCGATGCGCTGACGCATCCCGGAGGAGAACGTGCCAACCCGCCGGTCGGCAAGGTCGGTGCATTCGAGGTAGGCAAGCGTTTCGGCAACTGCCTTGCGAGGCTTGGCGACCCCCGACAGTCGGGCGAAGAACTCGAGATTCTCGGCTGCCGTCATGTGGCCGTACATTCGCACCTCGGCGGGGAGGTACCCGATCGAAGCGGTCACGCGAGACCGGTCGGCAACGACGTCGAACCCGCAAACGGTTGCGGCGCCCGACGTCGGGATGATCAGCGTCGTCAGAATGTTGATCGCAGTTGTCTTGCCTGCACCGTTGTGGCCGAGGAATCCGAAAATCTCGCCCATCTCGATCGACAGGTCAATGTTTCGTAGGACGAGATCGGTGTCGTAGCGATGACTCAAACCACGAACCTCAATGGCTGGTTCGCTCATCTCGGTGCCTCATAGTGTCGCTTTCTCATGCCACGACCATACGAATTGGTCGGCGAGACGACGGCCAGCTCTTGGAGAGAATTTGGCCAGAAGAAGTCGTGAACTTAGTAGGGTTCCGGCTCCGCCCGTTGCAACAAGATATCGATGCGCGGGTGCGATTCCGCCCGTATGACGATCAGGCGGCCGGGCATGCTCTCGATCAGACGTCGGGCGAGAGGCACACCGAGGCCATGCCCGGGAGTCGGCTCTTGGGTGCTGAAACCGGGGCCTTCGTCGCTCACCGAGACCGTGACGGTGTCATTGGTGAACGCGTGCTCGATACGGACCTCTCCTGCGCCGTGGAGTAATGCATTCTCGATGAGAACGTCGAGACCGTGACGCATCGCAGCACTATTCCCGCGCACGGCCGGTGCGAAGCGGGCGCCGCTCACCGTCAATAGGCGTCCCTCTTTTGCCAGTCGGCGTGCCCAGCGGATCTCGACTTCAGCCAAAACTTCGGCGATCGAAACCGACAACGGCGCCCCGGTCGAGGAACGAGCAATCGAGAGAAGCTCGGTGATTGTTTGCTCCAGCCGGTCAATGTCGATGACCGCCTCGTGTAACACTGCGGTCGAGTCGCTGCGGGGGAATTCGAGCTCCGTCTCGATGGTCGTCCGCAAGCCGGCGAGCGGTGTGCGCAGCTGGTGGGATGCATCCGAGCTGAAAGATCTCTCGCGGGCGAGCAGGTCGTCGAGACGACGGCCGGTCGACATCATTGCTTGCGCCGCCCGATCAAGTTCGGGCACGCGACTACGGGGCACATCCAACGCGAAGTCGCCGTCACCGAGCTGGACGGCGGCATCACCGAGTCGTCGCACCGGCCTGGCCAACCGGCCGGCAACCACATGCCCAATCGCCGTCGCAACACCCAGGACCAACAGTGCCAACCCACCCAACAGCAGCAGGATCCGACGCGTACGGGCTGTGCTTGCGGCCGTTGACTGCGCTGCCCAGATGGCACCGATCACGGACTCGTCCGCCGCCACCGGGACCGCAACCACGCGTACGCCTCTCGCCTCGGCGTCGACAACCTCGTTCTTCAACGCGCGGAGCGTCGCTGCGTCGGCTTGGCCTGGTCCGTTCCCCGCAACGAGGCGGCCCGACGTGTCATAGAGCGCCAAGGTGATCCCATCGAAATTCGCCGGCATTTCAACCGGGTCGGCTGCGCTTGCGAAGTCTGATGGCACCTGTCTGGTAGCCAACACGGCGCTGCGTTCCACTCGGAGGGCAGCGTCCTCGTCCACGAAGCTCCGCACAGCTATCGCCAACGGCAGTCCGAACAGCAAAATCGCGATGGCGGCAACCGCGACAATGGCAGTGAGTATCCGGCGTCTCACGACAGTTCGAACCGATAGCCGATACCGCGGACCGTGGAAATCCGACTCGGAAGGTTCGCCCGATCGATTCGACGGCGAAGCGCTGCGACATGAAAATCGAGTGTCTTGGTAGAACCGAACCAGTGGGCATCCCACACGTCGTTCATCAACACTTCGCGGGTCACTGTCTTGCCAGCATCGGCCAGCAACCGTGCCAACAGGTCGAATTCCTTCGCTCGGAGCATGGTCTCAGTACCACCGAGCCACATCTTTCTCGCCTCGTGATCGATGACGAGATCGCCGATCGTGATGGAATTCGCCTGCCGCCCACGCTGCTCGACGCGGCGCAGCTGCGCCCGAATCCGAGCCAGCAATTCGGCCAGTTTGAATGGCTTCGAAATGTAGTCGACCGCACCCGCGTCAAGGCCGACGACGACATCAAGCTCCTCGTCTCGGGCGGTCAACATGATGATGTCGATCGTGGGGTCGGCGGCGTGAATCTGGCGGCAGACCTCCAACCCGTCGATGTCCCCCAAGCCGAGATCAAGCAGCACTAAGTCCGGTCGCCGCGACCGACACGATTCGACGGCCGCACCCCCGGCCTGCTCCCACGACGCCTCGTACTGGCTGCCGACGAGCGCACGCAACAACGACGACCCGATGCGAACATCGTCCTCAACCACCAAGATGTACTCCCCGGTCACGACCATACGGTACGGCACCACGATCTGATGTGGTGACGCTCGGCTCCGTGAGCAGCCGACGATGAATGCCGGGTCGGCGGCGAGACGATTGGGGAAGTCGTCACTTGGCTAACGCCACGGCGACCGATGGCATGTAGCGTGGTTTCTCTTCCTCTATGAGCACTGACGCCAGCCCGATCGTCGCCGGATGGCTCGGCACGACTACGCCGTCGTTCGCCGATCACGAGCTGGTGGCAGCGACGCATCTCATTCGCGAGCGCGCGTTCGTTGTGATTCACCCAGCCACCGGACGTTACGGCGTAGCGACGGGAGGCTCACTCGTTGCGACTGAGGCGCCCGATGCCTGGCCCGTCGTTGCGATCCTTCCGGCCCTGTTTCCCGAATGGCTCGGGGATCGAAGTTTCAACGAGGTGCACGGAACTCGCTTCCCGTACGCCAGCGGTGACATGGCCAATGGCATTGCGACCACGCGCCTCGTTATCGAGATGGCAAACAATGGCTTCCTCGGCTTCTTCGGCGCGGCTGGCCTTGGCCTCGACCGCGTGAGCGCCGCCATCGACGAAGTCGTGGCCGCGCTCGGCAGTACCGGTACGCCGTTCGGTTTCAACCTCATTCATTCGCCGCACGAGCCTGCGCTCGAAGCCGCTGTTGCCGACCTATATGTGAAGCGCGGTGTGCGCAAGGTATCGGCCGCTGCATTCATGTCGCTCACGGCGCCGATCGTTCGCTACGCCTACAGCGGCGTCTACGTCGACGCGAACGGCGCGGTGCAACGACCGAACATGGTGTTCGCGAAAATCTCCCGGCCCGAAGTCGCACGCCACTTCATGAACCCGGCTCCGACTGCGCTGCTCGATCGACTCGTCGTCGACGGCCTCCTGACGGCGGATGAAGCCCGGCTCGCTGCGTCCCTACCGGTAGCCGAGGACTACACCATCGAAAGCGATAGCGGTGGCCACACCGACAACCGGCCGCTCGCTCCGCTGTTCAGCGCAATCCAGGCCGTACGCAATGAGGCAATGACGAAGCATGAGTACACCCGCCCGATCAGGCTTGGCGCCGCTGGCGGTATCGGCACACCACAGGCGGTCGCTTCAGCCTTCGCGTTGGGCGCTTCGTACGTGTTGACCGGTTCGATCAATCAAGCGTGCGTCGAGTCGGGGCTCTCGAACGAAGGCAAACGAATGCTGGCCATGGCCGATATTGCCGATGTCACCATGGCTCCGGCCGCTGACATGTTCGAGTTGGGTGTTGAACTGCAAGTACTCAAACGCGGCACAATGTTCGCGCCACGGGCAAAGAAACTCGGCGAGCTCTACAAGTTGTACCCGTCGCTCGACGCGATCCCGGCCGACGACCTTCACGAGCTTGAAACCCGCATCCTTGGCATGACGGTGGCCGAGTGTTGGGCCTCGACCCGCGAGTTCTGGACCGTGCGCGATGTCGCGCAAGTGGAGCGGGCCGAAGCCGACCCACGCCACAGGATGGCGCTCATTTTCCGCACCTATCTCGGGCTGTCGAGCCGATGGTCGATCGACGGCGATATCGATCGGCAGATGGACTACCAAATCTGGTGCGGCCCGGCCATGGGCGCATTCAACACTTGGACTGCCGGTTCATTTCTCGCGGAGCCGGCCAACCGATCGGCCTCTCAGGTGGCGAAGAACCTCATGGAGGGCGCAGCGGTGCTCACCCGCTCCCACCAGCTGCGCACCTACGGCGTCGCTGTGCCCCCAGAAGCGTTCGACTACCGCCCCAGGCCGCTGCGATAAATCAGCTTTGATGGGCATACTGTGTAGCGGCTCGCCGGGCGTTCGATTTCGGCGGCGCTTACGGCAATGAGGACGATGCAATGACTCGATCACCCGACGTTGTACGGACGCCAATTGCCGTGGTTGGTGTGTCGGCACTGTTTCCCGGTTCGGTCGATTCAACCGGCTTTTGGACCGATATCTTGGCCGGTACCGACCGCATTACCGATGTTCCGCCAAGCCATTGGCTGATCGATGATCACTACGATGCCGACATCACGGCGCCCGACCGGACGTACGGCCGACGCGGCGGGTTCCTCGAACCCATCGCTTTCGATGCGATGGGTTTCGGTGTACCCCCCAGCGTGGTGCCTTCCACCGACACCGCTCAGCTCCTGGCCCTCATCGTTGCCCAGCGTGTGCTCCACGATGCCACCCGCGGTCAGTTCGTGGAGCTTGATCGTTCACGGGCGTCGGTCATTCTTGGGGTCACATCAGGTCAAGAACTGTTCGGCGCGATGGCGAGCCGAATGAGCCGGCCGATGTGGCTGCAAGGTATGCGGCGCGCAGGTATCGCCGAAGATGTTGCCCTTGCCGCATGCGACGAAATCCTGCGTCTACATCCCGAGTGGACCGAGAGTTCATTCCCCGGTCTGCTCGGCAACGTCGTGGCCGGACGCATCGCCAATCGCCTGAACCTTGGGGGCACGAACTGCGTGACCGACGCAGCGTGCGCGTCATCGTTCGCTGCCATCTCGATGGGCGTGAACGAGCTCTATCTCGGCGACAGCGACCTTGTGATTGCTGGCGGTGTCGACACGATGAACGACATCTTCATGTACATGTGCTTCTCGAAAACGCCGGCACTCTCCAAGACAGAAGACATCCGCCCTTTCTCGGATCGCGCCGACGGCACGATGCTGGGCGAAGGTCTGGGCATGGTGGCGCTGCGACGTCTCGAAGATGCCGAGCGAGATGGCAACAACATCTACTGCGTCATCAACGGCGTGGGTTCCAGCTCCGATGGTCGCTCGAAGAGCGTGTACGCGCCCGTCTCTTCGGGCCAAGCCCGAGCGCTCGATAACGCCTATGCGAAAGCAGGGTACGGCCCCGACACCGTCGAGCTCATCGAGGCCCACGGCACCGGCACGGTAGCGGGCGACGCCGCCGAGTTTGGTGGGCTCGAACTTGCGTTCAATGCCACGGGCCGCGCCGACCGCCAGTGGTGCGCGCTCGGTTCCGTCAAAAGCCAGATTGGGCACACCAAAGCAGCCGCGGGCGCGGCGGGCCTGTTCAAGGTGGTGATGGCGCTGCATCACAAGGTGCTGCCGCAAACCGCGAAGATCGACCAGCCCAATCCCAACCTCAATCTCGAAGATTCACCGTTCCACCTCAATACGAAAACGCGGCCATGGGTTCGCAGCCCGAACCATGAGCGTCGGGGGTCGGTGAGCTCGTTCGGGTTCGGCGGATCGAACTTCCACATTGCACTCTCGGAATACATCGGCACGGCACGACGGGCGCCCCGCCTGCGCACCAACGACGCCGAGCTCGTGGTGCTCACTGGTACCGATGGCGCGGCCGTCGTGGAACAAGCCCGGCGACACATCGATGCTGCGACCGCTGACGGTTACCTCGCGTGGCTCGCCCAAGCGAGCCAGCGTGCATACCGTGCCGCCGAACCCGCACGCCTGGCGGTTGTAGCCACCAACGAAGCGGCGCTTCGCGATCTGTTGGCGAAAGCCATCGAACGCATCGAGCAACAGCCCGCCTTCGCCTTTTCGACACCGACCGGTTTGCACTACGGCGTCGGACCGCTTGCGGGCGATGTCGCGTTCGTGTTTCCCGGCCAAGGAAGTCAGCACCTGTTCATGGGCGCCGCGCTGGCCACGAACTTCGGTGAGGCGATGGCCGCCTGGGATCTCGCATCCGACGTCTCCGATGGCTCGGACGCGTCAAGCCGTAGCGACACCTCACTACGCCACACCGTCTTCCCGATCACCACGTTCGCCTCCGGCGCGCAGGACGCGAACGAAGCCATGCTCACCGCCACCCAGTGGGCCCAACCAGCCATCGGAGCAACGAGCCTCAGCATGCTGGCCGTGCTGCGACAGATCGGGCTCGAAGCGGCCCATGTCGGTGGCCACAGCTTTGGCGAAGTCACCGCCCTGCACGCCGCCGGTGTGCTCTCGGCAAGCGACATGATCAGCATTGCGCAACGCCGCGGCGAACTGATGGCCGAAGCCGCACAAACGCCCGGCTCGATGACGGCGGTTTCGGGTGCCATCGATCAGGTGCGCACCATTGTGGAGCAATCAGGCATCGACGTCGTCGTAGCGAACCACAACAGCCCAACCCAGGTTGTGCTGTCGGGTGGCACTGACGCCATCGCACAGATAGAGGCCGCGCTCGGCGCCTACGGGTTCACGTGCAAACGGCTGCCCGTCGCAACGGCCTTTCACTCCCCCATCGTCAGCGGTGCGAGCGACGCGTTCGCAGCGTTCCTCAGTGGCATCGCGTTTGGTTCGCCGACGGTCCCCGTCTACGCCAACGAAACCGCGGCCCCGTATCCGACCGAACCGGCCGCCATGCGCGCCCAGCTCGGCCGCCAACTCGCCAACCCGGTTCGCTTCGTTGAGATGATCGAAGCGATGTACGCCCAGGGAGCTCGTACGTTTGTGGAGGTTGGGCCGGCGGCAACCCTCACCGGCCTGGTAGGCCAAATCCTGAAAGGCCGCGAGCACCGAGCTATTCGGCTCGACAAGAAGAACCCCGACAGCCTTGCGGCGTTCCTCGACGGAATTGCGCAACTGGCCGCGGCCGGTGCCGGCATGAATCTCGGCGCGCTCGGCAACGACTATGCAGATCTCACGAACCCCCTCAACATCACGAAACCGGCATTGACACTCATGATCGACGGCTCGAACTATGACAGCCCGTACCCGCCCAAGGACCTGGCCGATCTGGTAGGTCCGAACACCGCGCCAGCACCGATCGCGACGCCCACGCCGATCGCAGCGCCCCCGGCCGCGGTGCAGGCGGTCGCCGCCACACCCTCGATTGCTCAGGTGCAGGCAGCTCCGATAGCCACGGTCATTCCGGTGGCCACGCCCGGTTTGCTCGCCGCCTATCAGGCGATGCAACAGCAGACCGCCGAAGCCCACACGGCCTACCTGAACTCGATGGCTCAGTCCCACAGTGCTTTCCTTGATGCAGCCCACCGCAGCATCGCCGTGCTCGGGCAACTCGCCGGTGTCTCGGTCACAACCGAGCCCCTTGCACAACCGGCCGCACCAAGCATCCCCGTGCTATCCCAACCAATCGCTCCAGCTCAGTCTTTGGGGCAACCCCTGGTGAGAGACGCTGCGACGAGCAACATCGTCGGACCACAGGCGACTACTCCTGCGCCCATTCCGGCGCCGATGCCGACGGCTCCTGCGCCCACGGCATCCAAGCCCTTGGCACCGCAAGCTATGGCACCCGCACCAATGTCCAACCCGAACCGAGCGCCCGTGGCCGTGACACCTGCGCGATCCGCACCAGCCCCTTCCGCAGACGCTTTGACTGCGGCGCTGCTTGAGGTGGTGGCCGAACGCACCGGCTACCCGGCCAGCATGCTCACCCTCACCATGGAACTCGAATCCGACCTCGGCATCGACAGCATCAAACGCGTCGAAATCCTCAGCGCCATCAACACCGCAATCCCAGACCTCCCCGAAGTCGACATC
>JAYTKG010000516.1:0-8828 GCA_043730435.1 Acidimicrobiia bacterium
TTGGCGCGCTCGTACTCGCCGGGGGTTGCAGTCGCACCCCTCAGCGCGGGGTTGCGGCGTTCTGCGAGAAGCTCGGCAAAGATCGGACCCTGCTCGAGCTGCCCATGACGACGACCGAGGACATCACTGCAATGGTCGCCCGCTATCGGGCAGTGGACAAACTGGCCCCGGAAGAGATCCGAGACCAGTGGCACGCCGTCACCGAGCTCATTGCCAAGGTTGCTGCCAGCGATGTGTCAAAGCCCAAGCAGCCCGACCTCATCAACACCATCTACGCAACCGTGAAATCAATCGACGCAACAAAGCAATACACCAAAGAAACCTGCAACGTCGACTTCACCATCCCCATCACCCCACCCACCAGCCTCCTCACCGACCCAACAACCACGAGCGCCAGCTAACTAGGCGCGGGGGTGCCGTCGAAGTTGAAGTTGAACTTGACGTTGTGGGGAGGTTTGGAGGGGCGCTCCGCGACCCCCTCCAACTGCTTGACCACGGCTACGAGATCGAGGGATTGACCGAGCGGAGCGAGACCGAGAGAGACGGAGCGGTAGCGACCGAACGAGGCATGAAGGGCCGAGGATTAGACTATTTCGCCGCGGCGGCGGATGACGCGGTCGATGATGCCGTAGTCCTTGGCACCTTCGGCGGTGAACCAGCGGTCGCGGTCGGAGTCGAGCGTGATCTGCTCAACGGTCTGACCGGTGTGGCGGGCGATTTCCTCGGCCAGCTGGCGTTTCATATACGTGAGCTGCTCGGCCTGAATGGCGATGTCGGCGGCTTGACCGCGCAGTCCGGCGGACGGTTGATGCATCATGATGCGGGCGTTCGGTAGGGCGTAACGCTTGCCCTTGGCGCCAGCGCCGAGCAGGAACTGACCCATGCTGGCGGCTAGGCCGAGCGAGACAGTTGCCACGTCACACGACACGAAATTCATGGTGTCGTAGATAGCCATACCGGCGGTCACGGAGCCGCCGGGCGAGTTGATGTAGAGCCAGATATCGGAGGAAGGATCTTCGGACTCGAGGAACAGCAGCTGCGCACAGATTGCGTTGGCGATGTCGTCGTTCACGTCGGTGCCAAGCATGATGACGCGGCTCTTCAGCAAACGGTTGAACACTTCGGATCGGCCTTCGCCGTTACCGCCTTCAGAGCGGATGTCGATCGACGTGGGATAAGTCATGGCGCAGAGGTTATAGCTGCGATGCCCGATTTGCTCGCTCCGCCAGAACCGCGACAACACGATGGACTGCGACATCTGCGCTGCTGCCCGGATTGTTTGAGCGAAGCGAGTCCGAGCGCCAGGGAGCGGTAGCGACCCAGCGAGGCAGTGAAGGGAAGCATGACTCGTCGTACTCGGGAGTCCGGCGACCTCACCCCTGACACCGCCGAACTCCCGAGGCACCGCGGGCATGAGTCTGGTCGTACCGCCGATCCAGACCCTCACCACTTGGCAACTCGACGATTGCAGAGCGACGAGTGGACCTTCAATGAGTCGATAGAATCAAGATTCGTTCAATTCGGGCGTTCGGTGGGTGACGATGGGCTCAGCGACGGATGACGCCGCTCAGGATCACGCCTACCCGTTCGTTCGAGCCAATGTCGCCACGGCGCGCGACAAGTCCTGCGAGGCCTGCGGAGCCGGTTGGGTCGACCGGCACCGATGTGTGGGCAAGGGCCAGATGATTCGCCTCGGCGACGTGCACCTCGGACACCACTGCCGAGTCGCCATGGCTACGGGCCAGACTTTCGATGATGCCGATCCAGTCATAGGTTTCGTCGTCGAGTATGCCCGACGCAAGGCTGTGGGGGCCGTCCGGTTCCGTTGATTGCCAAGGCTGCATACATGCATCCCACTCGAAACCAATGTCGTCGAGACCGAGCCGCTGGGCCTTGCGCCAGGCCCGATCGAACGGGGCACACGACTCGGTTTGTACCACGGTGAGACGCGGGCTCGGCCCGCCGCGAAAGCCGTCGCCGACGCAGGTGGCAAACGCTCCCCCGCCCACCTGCACAAAGATGCGATCAAGCGGCGCCTCGGCCGACTGCGCTGCGATCTCCCACGCCAAACTGCGCCCGATATCGAGGCACAACGCGTTCTCGGGTCCCTGCACGCTGAACGGGATTGCCCCACTTTCGACGGCCTCACGGAACCGAAGGATGCACGGATCACCCGGCAGATCCTCCCGGCGGCGAGGGCACAATACGATGGTGGCGCCAAGCGATTTCAACCGAGCAAGCACGACCGGGTTGGCCGACGGTGGCACGAAGACACGCAGGGGCCACTCGACAGCTGCGGCGAGCGTTGCGGCCGCAATGGCCGCGTTGCCACACGACGCAATAGCGAGGTCGGGTCGCCCGCGCACCGGAGCGATGCCGAGCATTTCGGCAACGCGTAGATGCAAGAGGATCGACACAAGGTGACGCGCCTTTTGGCTGCCGGCCACGTTGCCGGTTTCGTCCTTCACGTAAACGCCACCGGCCTGGCTGAACCCCATCACATCGGACAACTCGTCGGCTCGCCCGAACGGGGTAACCTGGAAACCAGCGCCGTCCACCAAACGCACTGCGGCATCGACCTCGGTGGCCAAGGCCTCGCACGCGGCACCGGTCATACCGTGCGCGCTTGCGAAGGCGAGCCAGGCCAGGTTGGCGCCGCCATCGAGCAACGGATGCGAACCAAGTTCGGGTCGCCGATGGACGCCCATGAGTCGCAAAACGTGGTGACGGTCGGTCAGCGAACTGTTCGGGCAACGCCATGCCCACGGTGTTGCGATATCAACCAGATGTCCGCACACCGCGCAGCGGTAACCGACGATCATGCGGAGGCGACGCGCCCGTTGAAGTCGTTGATCATGGCGTCCCATTCGGGTAGGAAGGATCGAACGGAACGCCAGAACGACTGGTGCCGCCGGGCCTCAAACACGTCGAACGGCGTGCCCTGCTGCTCCACCCAGGTGTAATAACCGAGGTTGAAGATGCGGTTCTTATCCCGCTCGGTGCAGTCGATGATGGCATCGGTGGTGACATCGGCCAGATGTTCGCCGAACACCTCGGCCGCTTCCACCGTGTCGAAGGTTCCGTCGAAGCGGCGTGCCAGAGTCTTGGCCCGTTCGCTCGGATACAGATCGGCGCCGTCGGTAGCGACCGTGATCAAGGCATCGTCGGGGCCGAGGTTGAGCAGCTTCGCCGTCTTGATAGCGGCCAGCACGTTGCAAATGGCCGAGAACCCGAAGTGCTGCAGCACATCGACCACGGCCTCGGGTACGCCGCGCCGACGGAGCAGATACGAGCGACCGGCATCGGTGTTGAACAGCACGTCGAGCTCGTCGGTGGCGCGGTCGCTGATGGCGGCCACCAGGTCGGACTGCATGACGTTGTGGATGAGCGGGATGTGCTTGTCGCCAATGCCCTGAATGTTGTGTTCGCCAAAGCCGTTCTCCAGCATGGTAGGGCATTCCAGTGCCTCGACTGCGACGGTGAGCGAGCCGTAGTCGTGTTTCAACCGGTCTCCCGCGGCGATGGTGCCAGCCGAGCCGGTGGCCGAGGTGAACGCCGCCAAACGCAGACCCGGATGGGATGCGGCGACGTGTTCGAAGGCGCGGCCAAGGGCACGGCCCGTGACCTCGTAGTGGCCGACGTGGTTCCCGAATTCGCAAAACTGGTTGAGCACGAAATTACCGGGGTCGAGCGCCAGTTCGTTGCAGGCGTCATAGATCTCCTTGACGTTGCTTTCGCTGCCCGGTGTCTTGATGACATCTTCGGCCGGATTCGCACACCATTGATCAAGCCAGTCGAAACGCTCCTGGCTCATACCTGCGGGGAGAATGGCGACGCCACGGCAGCCCATGATGCGGCTGATTGCAATGCCTCCTCGTGCGTAGTTGCCGGTGGATGGCCAGATGGCGCGGTGCCGGGTGGGGTCGAACTGGCCAGAGATCACCCGGGGTGCCAGGCAACTGAATGCGGCCAGGACCTTGTGGGCGTTGATCATGGGGAACGGTTCACCGAACACGACGATGATGGGCGACGCAACGCCGGTGAGCGACGGCGGCAACACCACGTGTTCCGGTACGTCGAGCACGTCGTTGTTGCGCCGATTAAGAGAGTTGAACCAGTGAACTCGGAACAGGTTTGCGGCGTGTGGATCATCCCGCCCGACGCCAACCAATCGCTCGCGAGCAGCAGCCGGGATGGTTGATGGATCAGCCAGTTGCCCAAAGGTCGGAAGCACGATGTTCTGCTTGCGGAAGCGGGCGACCGAACGCGTCAGCGACGCTTCATCCACCACCGTTCGGGCCAGACCAAGTTGGCCGGAGAGGACTTCGGGTGAAAGAGCGATGGGGGTTACGGCCATGGTTCGACATTCTGTCAAAGTTGGTGAACCTCGTCGCAGTGAAGCGGCCAACCCACTGCCGTCGCCTATCGTTGCGCCGTGCCTCTCCTGCATCACACGCCCTTACCTCGTCGCGCCTTCGTACTGTTTATCGGTTTTTCGATGCTCGCCGCGTCCTGCGCGGCCAACGCTGCCCCGACCGCCTCCGCCACTCCCCCCAGCTCGGTGGGCGCTGACGTTTCAACCTCCGGGAAGGCCACGACAACACCCGCCAAATCCGCCACGAAGCCAGCCGCCACGACGGCTGCACCGACCACGCCAGCACCTACCACCACCACGGTGCCAACGGTACCGGTTGTTGCGGGTATGCCTGCGTTGATCGATCCGACCAATCTGTACAGCGAGGCGGCGGCTGGCAAGCTCTCGCCGAACGTGGCCGGAGCGAAGGAGTACGTGTACGTTCCGTCCACCGATGACGGCTCGATCACGGTCATCGATCAAGCGACTGGCACCGTGGTCGACAGCTATAAAACTGGCGGCAAGCTGGTGCAACACGTCGTTGCGGGGTACGACATGAAGTCTCTTTACGCCAACGTGAGCGGAAACAACTTCCTGTTCGAAATCAACCCGATGACCGGCAAACCGACGGGCGACACCATCCCGGTTCCTGCCCCGTACAACCTGTACTGGACGCCCGACGGTAGCCGCGCCATCGTCATGGCCGAGCGAGTAGACCGCATTGATTTCTACGATCGGGTCACGTGGCAAAAGATCAAGTCGACCCCCATCCAGTCGTTCTGCAAGTCGCAGATGAAATCGATGAGTTTCGGTGGCGTCAACCACGCCGACTGGTCCCCCGACGGCACGTACTTCGTGGCCACCTGCGAGTTCGCCGGCGAGATGCTCAAAATCGACACGACCACCATGGAAGTTGTTGACTCCGTCCATCTGTCGAACACGGCCATGCCTCAAGACGTCAGAATCACGCCGGATGGCTCCAAGTTCTACGTCGCCGACATGCAGTCCGGCGGAATTTGGGTGCTCGACGGCGGCAAGACCGTTGCCGACAAGATGAAAGTCGTCAAGCAGATCCCTACCGCGAAGGGCACCCATGGCCTGTACCCGAGCCGTGACGGCAGCGTGTTCTACGTCGCCAACCGCGGCCATACCGCCAGCGAAACCGGCCGTCGTTCCAAGCCCGGCGAAGGTTCCGTCAGCGTGGTCGACTGGAAGACCGACACTGTCATCAAGACGTGGGAAGTCCCGAACGGCGGATCGCCCGATATGGGCGGTGTCTCAGCCGATGGTAAGACGCTCTGGTTGTCGGGTCGCTACGACGCCGAGGTCTACGCCTTCGACACCACGACCGGCGCGTTGAAGCACCGCATCAAGGTCCCCACCGGCCCCCATGGCCTGTCGGTCTTCCCGCAGCCCGGTCGCTACTCCCTCGGCCACACCGGCAACTACCGCTAACGCGTTGGGTCACGTTTGTTCCCACTCGCCTGGCGAACCGCAGCACACTCGACCGACGCTGTTCATTGCGCTGTTCCGCTTCTTTGCGACTTTTCGGAAGCTGGCCGCAGGCGCTGATGACCAGGCAGCTTTGGTCACGATCGGGTGCGACCTCATCCGCCTCGTCCGGTGCTGTGTGATCGGCTTCCATGGGCAACGCTGGGTCCGATGCTCGCTCGGTTTGAATTGGGCTTGGACCCGTCCCGGCGGTGTGTCCACGATCCACTGGCCCCCACGAAAAGTCGCAAAGAAGCGGAACGGAGAGACAAGCTCCGACAAGAGGCCTTCGTCGTCGAGTGCCAGCAGCGTTGGCCCGGTTCCCGCGACGAGGACTTCGAAACTGCGCCGCTACGGCCGACCGGCGGTTACGAACCGATCAGCTGCGACACGGTGACGGGTTTGAGGTTTTTTGACTTCATGTGATCCAGGATGGCGGGGAGTGCATCGATGGTGTTTTGGTGATCGAAGTGGAGGCTCACGATCGAGCCACTTTGCACGGCGCCCATCACGTTCTTCTTCACCGCCGCTGCACCCGGATCCTGGAAGTCCATCGAGTCGAGGTCGTAGCCAACGCTCACGCCGTAGCCGACCTTTCCCGCCGCGGTCAGGATGGCCGATGTTGGCACTTCGATCTGGCTGGGACGGAACCAACGGCCGTTCGATCCGGTGAGCTTTGTGAGGGCGTCGGCCGCTTTGGAAATCTCAGCGGTGAGGTCTGCTGGTGACATCGTGCGCATGGCACCATGGCTCCAGGTGTGATTCGACAACTCGTGCCCTTCGGCCAAGATGCGCTTGGCTAACTGCGGATTCTCGGAGATCCAGTTGCCCACCGCAAACACCGTCACGGGCGTACCTGACCGCTTGAGCAGATCGAGCAGTATGCTGGCCATGGCCGGGTTGC
Organism: Acidimicrobiia bacterium; assembly: GCA_043730435.1. Classification (GTDB taxonomy): domain Bacteria; phylum Actinomycetota; class Acidimicrobiia; order Acidimicrobiales; family Ilumatobacteraceae; genus JANMCE01. The sequence goes on from JAYTKG010000516.1 coordinate 6,750, forward strand.
CGGCGGCGTGAAAGGTGAGGGCTGCGTTGCCCGAATCGCGGGCGCCATGATTGATGAACGAGGCCGGGTCGCCCGAGCCGGGTCCGGGGGTCAGAGTTGGCTTGGCCGTCGTGGCGACGAATGTCGTTGCTTCCGGGGCGGCGGTGACCGCAGGTAGGGCGGACGAACCCGGCGACGCCGCTGTGCCGACGGCAGCGTCGGTTGAGGCCGAGCCCGCTGAGCTGGCCGTCGTCGCATCGGTTGCGTCGGTCGAAACTGGCGCGCTCGAGCTGGACTCGCTCGGAAGCTTGTTGGCGGCACAACCGGCCAAGCCAGCAGCAGCGGCCCAGCTCAGAAACGTTCGACGGGACAAAGAAGACACACCGACAGTCAACCACGCCGATCCGAAGAATCCGCGCCGCGCTCGACCGGCGCCGAATTGATGAAGCTCCACGTTCGGAAATTACGGGTATCCTGTTCGGCATGGCGGAGCCGATAGACACCAAGCACCGACTACTCGAACGATTGAAGCGCGCCACATCAGCCAGCGCGGCCGAATTGGCGGACGAGTTCGGCTTTACCGACACCGCCATCCGCCAACACCTCGAAACCCTCGAACGCGCCGGCTTGGTCGAGCGTGTGTCCACCGCGCCAAGTGGCCGAGGCCGCCCTCCCCTGGCCTGGCGGGTCACGCCGGCGTCGGCAGACGCCTTTCCCGATCGCCACGCCGATCTCACCGTCGATCTGATCGATGCCGTGCGAACCGAGCTTGGTGACGACGCGCTGCAGGCCGTGTTGCATGCTCGATCCGCCCGCCAGAAGACGAGCTATGCCAGAGAGCTGCGCAGAGGCTCATTGCTCGAAAAGGTGCAGGATCTTGCCCGTCTCCGGACGGCCGAGGGTTACCTGGCTGAGGCGCACAACACCGCCGACGGCAGCGTGATTTTGGTGGAACACCACTGCCCTATCGCCGGCGCCGCACGCACATGCGGGGGCCTGTGCAGCTCGGAACTTGATGTTTTCCGCTCGGTGCTTGGGCCCAAAGTCACCGTGCAACGCCGACAGCATCTGCTTGCGGGTGACCCCCGCTGCGACTACGTAATCACACCAAAGTAGGCACGCTCACATGCAATTCCCAGGAAGATCGCAGTAGTTCCCCAGCCCCAGCTGGTGAACTTTCCTAAGCCAAGCGGCAAGGAGACGACGATGTCAGACGAAAAGGCGGCAGATGCCTGGATGGCGCGGGGCAACTGCACGAACACTCCCCCCACGGTGTTCTTTCCCCACGATGGGGTCGGTGTCGATCACGCCCGCAAGGTCTGTGTCGGCTGTCCTGTGCTTGAAACCTGTCTTGAGTACGCACTCGTCAACCGCATAGATCACGGTGTCTGGGGCGGCACCAGCGAGCGCGAACGCAAGCGCATTTTGTACCAGCGTCGCCACGCTTTACCTGTCGCTTAGAAGGCGTAACGCGCAACCGGGCGCGCTGGCACCTACGCTTCGGACACTATGGCTGACCTCAACATTGGTGAACTCATTGACGCGGCATCGCACAAGCGCAATGGCACTGCAGTAAAGATCCCAACATCGGACCTCACAACCCACGGCGTGATCGTTGGTATGACCGGCTCCGGCAAGACCGGTCTCGGTGTGGTGCTCATTGAAGAAGTGCTGACGGCCGGGGTGCCGTGCATCCTCATCGACCCCAAGGGTGACCTCACCAACCTGGCCCTCACGTTCCCCAATCTGGCTCCCGGTGATTTCCAACCGTGGGTGAACGTGGGCGACGCGCAAAAGGCTGGATTGTCGGTGCCCGATTTCGCAGCGCAGCAGGCCAAGACGTGGGAAGACGGCTTGGCGTCGTGGGGCGTCGGTAAGGATCGCATTCAGGCACTGCGGGACAAGACCCGCTTCACCATCTACACGCCGGGTTCCAACTCTGGTGTTCCCATCAACATCGTTGGCTCGTTACAGGCACCGGCTGATATGAACGACATGGAAATCGTCAACGACGAGATCGAAGGCTTCGTCACCGGTCTGCTCGGCCTGGTCGGCATCGACGCCGATCCGCTCTCATCGCGTGAGCACATCTTGCTGTCG
>JAYTKG010000517.1:0-2338 GCA_043730435.1 Acidimicrobiia bacterium
CGAAAGGTTCGGAGACGTAGATCGCAGCATGGATGCGATCTACGAGGACCACCATGCCTTTCATTTGGCCCTGTTCGCTCCCTCCGCCACCGTGTGGGACCTTCGAATTCTCAACACACTTTGGCGTGCAGCCGAACGCTACATCCGCATCGGGTTCGGTGCTCTCGATCCGATCCCCGAGGAACACCGACGCCGCGAGCGCGCCCACAACGAGCTCGTGTCCGTTTTTCGACAGCGTGATCCGGACCTCGCTGCGAAGGCGGTACAGGCCCACCTGGAACGGAACGAGGAAACGGCGCTCCGCGCGCTGGACGGCGTCACCCTCTGAGCAGGGTGCGTCAGCACCTCGTGTCGGACCGCGTCGTGTTCGCCTCGGACGCGTCGTTCGGGCCGATTGGGCCGACGCTCGCAGCTCGATCAGCTCGACATCGATGCCGAAACTCGCCGCAGTGCCAACTGATCGAACGACTCGTCAGGCGTGGAGTCGAGCAGCCCGGTCGCTTCAACCGCTGCCACACGTTGCGGGTCGAGGACGCCCGACTGCACGCGGGCATGCCAAGCCTCACCGTCCCACGGTTCGTCAGGGCTCCCTATCCCATCTCGTTCCACCATCACACGGGCGGAGTCGATAAGAGCGCCGCGCCGCGCCGAAAGCCGTCCGTCTGCGCCGCAGTGCGCGCGGCCAGTGGCGCATCCCTTGATGGTCCGCATCAACATCAGACCAGTGGTGCGGAAATAGCTTGATCCACGACGAGCGGGCTGCGATGCGGTCACCACGTCTCTCCGCAGCATCGGCGTGGGTCAACACTCGTTGCGCTGTGCGGGTCCATTCGTCGTGCCAGCTGTCGAGATCGACGCCACGGACTCTCGCAGTGGTCGGGAGGCACTCACCGATATCCGAGCCACCATTCGAGGTGGCACCGAGCGTACGGAGCAAATGTGCATCGAGCAGCTCGACCTTCACCAGCGGAAGTATTCTGGGCATCCCTTGCGACATCCACCAAGATGTTTTGTTCGGGGACATCGGTAACGGTTGATGTCGCGGGACATGGGTGACACCTCGATGGCTGTGATTGTTGGTCATGGCAGGGAAGGTGATTCCGATGAAGTTGTTCGCTGCGATCGTGGCCCTCGAGGAGGGTCTGGTGGTGAACGTCACTCGAACGTGTGCCGAGGCGGGGGTGTCTCGCAAGACGTTCTACAAGTGGCTCACCCGCTATCGCGAGGGTGGTCACGAGGCGTTGGTGGAGCGGTCTCGTCGACCGTCGCGATCGCCGGGAGCGACCCCGGCCGAGGTCGAGGACTGGATTGTCCGCAAACGTAAAGAGCTCGATGATGCCGGTCTTGGTTGTGGGGCGGCGACGATCCACTGGCATCTCCAACGTGCTGGAGTTGCGGCGCCGGCGGTGTCGACGGTGCATCGGATTCTGGTTCGGCGCGGGCTGGTGGTTGCTCAGCCATCGAAGCGTCCCAAGGCTTCATTTCATCGTTTCGAAGCGCCAGCACCGAATGAGTGTTGGCAGATCGATGCCACTGGTTGGGAAACACTTGCTGGCCCGGCAAAGGTGTTCAACATCATCGATGATCACTCGCGGGTGTTGATTCGTCCGATGGCCTGCGATGGCGAGACTGCCGACAACGCCTGGGCGGCGTTCTGTCAAGGTGCCAGCCAGTGGGGCCTGCCGGCTCGGGTGTTGTCCGACAACGGTATGGCGTTCTCTGGCAAGCTGCGCGGCTACGAGGCGATGTTCGAAGCACGGTTGCGTGACGCCGGGATCGTGCCGATCACCGGGCGGGCCTATCACCCGCAGACCACCGGCAAGGTCGAACGATTCCAGTCGACCGAGAAGCAATGGCTGACCAAGCAACCACTCGCTGTCGACATCGACGAGCTGCAGACCCAACTCGACAGGTTCGCTGTGATCTACAACCACGAGCGACCCCATCAAGGCATCGGCCGAGTCACACCGATCAGCCGTTGGCTGGCCAACCCCGTGGCCACTGCTGCCGATGCCCCCATCGAGCACCCGCACTACTCGAAGATCCCCCAGCCGCACCACATCATCATCGACCGCGACGGCAAGGCTCGAGTACAGCAACTGTCGATCCAGGTCGGCGTCGAACATGCCGGTCGCAGCGCCACAATCGTCGTCGATGACACTCACGCCACCGTCATCATCGCCGGTGAAGTCGTCCGCTACCTGACCATCGACCCCAACCGCAAATACCAGGCTTCCGGCCGTCCCCGAGGCGGCCCAGCACGACCACGCCTGCAAACATGACCACTGTTACCGATGTCCCGCGACATACGTGTCACCCATGATCCGCCACAACACAA
>JAYTKG010000518.1:0-4968 GCA_043730435.1 Acidimicrobiia bacterium
CGTCACCAGTCCCGACGGCCACGTCCTACGCGGCCCACCCCGCACAATCGCATGACCAAAGCGGGCCAACCGAAGAACGGCAAGCAGGCCCAACCGGGCCTGCTCGCCGCGGACGCCTAGGGGTCGCGATCAGTGGGTGGGTACCGTCTGGGACGACAACCTCTTATAGCTCTGGTCAGAGGAGGTGAAGGTTGGTGTCGGGCCCAAATGATTGGGGCATCTGCTGCTGCCGGCGACGGAGCCGTTGGATCGGCCCGACAGCTAGGAGGAGTAGCGCGGCGACGACGGCCAGAGCGAGCGAGAACGTGAGCTGCCGCTTCGCAACAGCGTCATCGTCCACTATCTGCCAGTGAGAGTGCTTCGAACTGGCCGTGACTTCTGCAACGAACTTGGCGGCAGTGGGTCGAGCTTCCTCGAGTGATGCGCGGCTCCATACCTCCCCATCCGACGCCCTTGGCAACTCGGGAAGCGCGAAAGGAGCCATTTCCTGCGGGCGGGTTTGAAGACGGTTGACGATGCTGAACACTGGTACCGAGACCCGCCCGTCGGTCATTCGAGGAATCGCCAGCGGCACAAGTGCCACCGCTCCGACCAAGAGCACCCCACCCAGACGTCGATTGCCGCGACCGAAGTGCCGAAGAGCGAAGACGCCGAGGGCGAGAAGCGCCAATAGCAACAAGGAGCTTCCGACGAATCGTCGGGAATCAAGCGCTACCTCGCGAGCGGTCACGGCGTGCCCATAACGGTTGCTCTCGGCCTGAGCAACTGGGATCGCTGGGTCTGCTTTCGTTGCGGCCTGGCTCGCTAGGTAGCGGCTATCGGTCGTTCGCAGCGCGTCCGCTGGTGGCGAATAACGATCAAGGCTCAGGCGCAGGGCCTCCAGTGTCTCGAAGGCCTTTATCGGCACGGCTGGGACCGAAGGGTTGGACAGCGCGCCGACGATCGGGATATGCACAGCCGTGTCGGCAGAATTCTGGTTGGAGCCGAACTGTGGAAGCAGTGCAGGTGTGAGCGCTGCGGCGAGCGCGACGGTGAGTGCAGCAATACGGACAACTCTCATAACTCTTGATCGGCATTGTGAATGCCCAACTTTGACAAGTTGTGGTCAACGACAGCCCCCTGCCTGCCTCGTCCGGTAGGTACGGGTTAGAGCACCTGGTTGAGTACACCTTCGAAGCCGCGGATTTTGGCGGGGGCAGCGTCGCGAGCGCCGGTGGCGACGCCGAGGCCAAGGTTGATCTCGGTCCACTGATCGCCGATGCGGCCCATGGTCTCACCGGCCACGCCTACGAGGCTTACAGCACCGTGCTTGCCAGTGATGACTGTGCAGCGCAGACCGACACCGCCACGACGTTGCTGAGGAAACAAATCTGCCGTGAGTCGCTTCGCATTGCCGCTGGTGTGCACGATGACGAGATCGGTGTCGTCGTGAGCAACGATCGCCCCAATCACGACATCTTTGGACGCAAGTTTGATGCCGCGCACCCCGGCTGCTGCTCGACCCATGAAACGGATGTCGAGCGCGAAACGGATCGACTGCCCGTTCCGGGTGACGATCAAGATGGGCGGCCCGACCGGGGGCAGGCTGTCGTCACTGAACAACTCATCCGATGACGGACCGGCGGCAGCTTCACCCGTAACATCGATGGCGGCAACGACGGTCGCGCCGACATCGAGTTTGATGATCACGATGCCTCCGCGGCGATCGCCACCGACCAGATCTTCGCCACCGATGCGCTTGATCGAACCATCCGAGGTAACCAACAAGAGGTCAGCCGGAACCGTGTCGTCGAGCCACCAACCAACGATGTGATCGTTCGGTTCAAGGCCGGGCAGCACGTTGACCGCAGCAGTTGGTTTGTCGCCGGGAATGCTGGCGGCGAGTGCACGGTACAGCCGTCCGGCCGCAGTGATGGCCACAAGATTCATGGTGGTAATGGTGTCGAACTGGCGCACGACAACACCGCGAGGTTTGGCTTTTGAGGACGCTTTGAACGACTGCAGGTAGCCGTCACCGGTGATGGTGATGGTGACGGGCTCTTCCAGAACGAATGAGGTCTTGGTTGGTTTCGGTGTTTCCACGGTGGTGATTTCGGTGACCCGCTCAACGTGGTTGAACTGATCGGCAACGCCCTCCAACTCGATGCCGACCTGCTTGCGTAACGCTGTCGGTGAGCTCAAGAGCCGCGTGAGTCGGGCGTGTTCCTTATCGAGTTCGGTGGTCTCTTTGCGGAACTCGATGATGGCGTCTTCGGTGAGTTGACCAAGGTTGAGATCAAGCACCGCGTTGGCCTGATCGTCATCAATCTCAAAGGCCTCCATCAACGCCGGTCGGGCAACAGCGCGAGTCTTTGACGTACGCACAATGGCAACGGCCCGGTCGATGTCGAGGAACACGGCAAGAAAGCCGCGCAGCCGGTGCAGGCGCTCGTCGATCTTCAGCAGCCGGTTCTGGGAGCGAAGCGTGATGACGGCGACACGATGGTTGATCCACTCACGAAGCAGCGTGCGCAGGTTGTAGAGCCGCACTCGACCATCGGAGTCAATGAAGTGCATCTGGACCTTGTTGGTCACCTGCAGGTTCGTGTACTTCAAGAATGCCGGAATGACCTGCTCGGCACTGATGCCGGTGGCGAGCCCGATTGTGATGCGGGTGCGACCATCGGAGGACTCGTCATTGGGTGACACAATGCCGCCGATGTCGCCGCTATCGACTGCGTCGAGCAGCTTCTCCATGAACGTCTCGGCAGAGCCGGTTTTGGTGTCGTCATACGGCAGCGACGTGACGACCAACTGCTGCTTGCCCCTACCGAGTTCTTCGACTTCCCAGCAGCCGCGCACGATCACTCGGCCCACTCCGGCGCGGTAGATGTCCACCAGGTCGGCACCGTTCACCACGACGCAGGGCGACGGGAACGACGGGCCGATGATGTGCTCCATCAGCTCATCGATTGTGGATTTCGGGTTGGCGATGAGGTGCTGTGCTGCGGCGATTACTTCACGTGGATCATGTGGGGGAAGATACGACGAAAGCCCCACCGCGATGCCGTTCGAACCGTTCACAAGTGCGTTGGGAAACTCGGCCGGAAGCACGATGGGCTCCTGCGAAGATCCTTCGTAATTCTCCGCCATGGGCGCGGTGCCCTGCTCGATATCGCCCAGCAGCAACATGCCGGCCCACCCGAGCCGAGTCTCGGTATAACGGGCGGCGGCGGGGGAGAAGTCGGGCGAGCCGTAGTTGCCGTGGAAATCAAGCAATGGCACCAGGTTGGAGAAGGGCTGCGCCATGCGCGCGAGGGCATCGGCTATGGACGCGTCGCCGTGCGGGTGAAACAGCGCCATCGTGTCACCGACAACGCGAGCCGTCTTTACGAACGGACGGTCGGGAAACAGGCGCTGCTGGTGCATGTCCCACAGGATGCGACGGTGCACAGGCTTCAAGCCGTCCGCGGCGCGGGGCACGGCGCGATCGTCGATGACTTCTTTGGCGTAATCGCCGTAGTCGGCATCAAGCGCCTCGGTTGCGTCGAGCTCAACGATGGTCTCTACAAAGTCGGCGGTGGCGACTGCTGCTGGTTTCTTACTGCGAGCCATTACTCACTCCTCAATGCCAAGGGAATGGCCGGTACGGTCGAGGAACCACGCCTTGCGGGCCTCTGATTTCGGGCCGAACAATCGGTCGGCCAACTGCGCTAACAACAGCGGTTCAGACACCGTGATGCGCCCAACAGTACGGCCGGAACCAATCACCAGGCGCAGCTCCTGATGGTCCATTTCTCCGAGTCCCTTCATGCGCCCCACATGGCCACGATGGGTCGGGTTCTCGGCCCGAAACGCAGCTAGGGCAAGATCGTCGGCGAAGTAGATACGCTCACCCCGCAGCACGGTGGACCACAGCGGCGGCATGGCGTAGAGCACACGACCAGATTCGATGAGGCCCGGCATCCAACGGTAGAAGAACACGGTCAACAGTGTGCGAATGTGCTGGCCGTCCTTGTCGGCGTCGGCCGTGATGAGCAGGTTCTGGTAGCGCAGTCTGTCGAGGTCATAGTCCTCCCCGATGCCGCACCCGAGCGTGAGGATGAGGTCGGCCAGCGTGCCGGACTTCACGACTCGTTCGAGCGTTTCGTCGTAGGAGTTGAGGGGCTTTCCGCGCAGCGGAAGGATTGCTTGAAACGACGGGTCACGAGCGTCTATTGCGGTGCCGCCGGCCGAGTCTCCTTCCACCAAAAGCAGCTCGGTGGGCCGGTCGGTTTTGCGGGTGCAGTCGCGCAGTTTGGCCGGGAGACCGCCGCGTGATTTCGACCCCTTCGAGAGTAGGGCCTTGGCCGCCAACTGATCGGCGTTCGATTTTGTACGGGCACGCATCACCGCAATAGCGCCATCACTCACCCGCTTGGCCTCACCCGGGTTCTCTTCCAACCACTTCGCCATCTGTCCGAGCACCACTGAGCGAGTGCGGCCGGTGGCTTCCGGGTTCATCAGCTTGCCCTTGCTGTTGCCTGCAAAGGCCGGTTCGGGAATCATGACCGACACCACCGCAATGGCTCCGGCGAAAATGTCTTTCGTGGTTGGCGGCACTTCCTTCTCTTTCAGAATGCCGCGGTCAACAATAAAGTTCTGCAGTGCCTCGGTGACCGCTGCACGGAAGCCGGTGATGTGTGTGCCGCCCTCAGGGTTGGCCACGCCATTGGCGTAGCCCAACGTGGTGTCTCGTCCGTCGACGGTCCACGCAACCGCGGTATGCACGGTGGTTTCCTTCTTGGTTCCAGCTTCGGCCACACCTGCAAAACCGAGCACCGGTGAGATGAGATCGGAGTCGGCCGTGAGCTCACTGACTAGATCGACCACACCGCCCTTTGAGCACCACTCGTTTACCTTTGGGTCCTTCGGGTCGCGTTGATCACGCAACTCAAACGTGAGCCCGGGATGCACGAACGATTTGTGACGGAGACGCTCGGCGATCAG
>JAYTKG010000519.1:0-2168 GCA_043730435.1 Acidimicrobiia bacterium
GAGCCGGGAGACGAAACAGGCTGGGACTTGGACGAAGCCAGCTGGCGTGAACTCGACGAGTCGATCGCTGAAGCCGACCGAGGCGAAGGCATCGACGCCGCTGCATTCCTCGCCAGTGAGGCGACAGGGCCATGGTGCGGCGAATTTACCTGCCCAAGACGCGGTACCATCTAGCGCATCGTTGGCTGGACGGTGAACGTGCGCACCCACGCCTCGGTTGAGGGCGATAGGCGCGCCCAAGGCGTGCTGTCTGCGGCCGACGACGACGGCATCACCGTTACGTTCACCAAGGGCAAGGAACTCCTCGAACGTCGGCTTGCCTACGGCGAGATCGAACGGGCCCGCACCGTGTTCGAGTGGGCCAAAACAGAGAAGGCCGAAACCGGAATCGTCACGGCGAACAAGACCAAAATCAAAACCTCGTCAAAGGCCAAAGCGCCAGCCAAGACACCGGCAGCAGCGAAGGCCGCACCACCGAAAACCGAAGATCCCCAAGGGAAGGCTGCATCATGAGCGACATTGACATGAACGAAGCGGTACGCATGTTGGCGACCGAGAAGGGCATCAGCGTCGAGACGCTGCTGCAGGTTCTCGCGGATGCCCTTGTGAGCGCCTACAAGCGTCGCCCCGGTGCCGCTGACGAAGTCGAAGTGCAGATTGATCCCGACACCATGGGCATCAACTTCATCGCATACGACCTCGACGACGACCTCAACTGGGTGAATGCCCGGGACGACACGCCCAACAAGAACGAGCTGGGTCGCATCGCTGCGCAGACCTTCCGTCAAGTCATGAACCAGCGCATCCGTGAGGCCGAGCGCGACCGTAAGTTCGAGGAGTACGCCAACCGCGAGGGTGACATCGTTACCGGCATCATCCAGCAGTCCGACAGTCGTTACACGCTGCTTGACCTGGGTAAAGTCGAAGCTTTGCTGCCCCAGGCCGAGCAGGTTCCCTACGAGCGGCCCGAGCCGAACGCCCGTCTCAAGGCTTACATCGTTGAAGTGCGCCGCACGGCAAAGGGTCCGCAGATTGTCGTGTCCCGAACGCACCCCGGCCTCATCAAGCGACTGTTCGAGCTCGAAGTTCCTGAGATCGCGGATGGCATTGTCGAGATCAAGGCATGCGCCCGGGAACCAGGTCATCGCACCAAGATCGCGGTGCATTCCAACGACCACAACGTCGACCCGGTCGGCGCATGCGTAGGTGCTCGCGGTGCTCGTGTCCGCATGGTGGTTACCGAGTTGCGGGGCGAGAAGATCGACATCGTCCCCTTCTCCGAAGACCAAGCCGACTTCGTGGCCAAGGCGCTATCGCCGGCAAAAGTGACCGAGGTGCGCATCCATGAAGACACCGGCATCGCCGAGGTCATCGTGCCCGACTACCAGCTCAGCCTGGCCATTGGTAAAGAGGGCCAGAACGCTCGCCTGGCCGCTCGCTTGACGGGATGGCGCGTCGACATCAAGTCCGAGACGCAGCTCGCCGAAGAAGAAGCCGGCATCTACCGCGAGGGCGGCGAGTACGCAGAAGGACAGTGGATCGCCAATGCCGAAACGGGTGAGATGGAGTTCCATTCGCCCGACGGGTCCATCGTGTCAGCCAAGGAATGGTCGGCCGGCGAACCCGATGCCGAGGCTCCGGCCGAAACGTCAGCTGTCGAAGTGGCCACGGACGTCGTCGCCGAACCGGCGCAAGGTGATGCGGGCGACGCCGCCAAGCCGGCGGAGGGCGATGCGGCCGAAGCCGCCGAATGACCTGATCGGCGTCGGCCCGGTGCGTACCTGCATTGGCTGCCGACGCCGAGCGCCGCAGTCCGAACTCAGTCGGATTGCGCTGGTTGACGGTATCCTCATTGCGAGCCGTACCGCCCCCGGGCGGGGAGCGTGGCTCTGTGATCACTCACCGTCATGTTTGACCTTGGCTTTACGAAAGAAGGGGTTTGACCGGGCGCTGCGGTGCTCGATCAGGCCGCAGGCAACGGTGGATTTGCAGGTTGTATTCGGAGTGACACCCCCGAACGTGTCACACTGAAGTGTTCGCTCCGATGGTCGGGGCTCGACGAAAGGTTCACCGCGCACGTGGCAGGAAAGATCAGGGTCCATGAGCTCGCTAAAGAGCTCGGCCTCACGAATAAAGAGGCGGTTGACCTGTGCAATGTTCTCGGCATT
>JAYTKG010000520.1:0-6905 GCA_043730435.1 Acidimicrobiia bacterium
TTGGGGCGCTCGCCGTTGCTGTCGAGGTCGATGCCGATTTCGGCCATTACGGAAACGACGGCGGGGTTGATGGTGTCGGCGGGTGCGGTGCCGGCCGAACGCACGATGACCCGGCCCCGGGCGTGGTGAGCGAGGAGCGCGGCGGCCATTTGCGAACGACCGGCATTGTGGACGCACACGAAGAGCACTTCGAGTGGCACAGAGCGTTTGGTATCGATGCTCATGAGGTGACCTCCGTGATCGGGTGGGGGTAGAGAAATCGGATCAGGGGGTAGGCGAGTCCGACACCGAGGAATTGCATGACGATGAACATCGGCGCCGATGATGGTTTGATACCAGCGAAACTGTTCGACAGCGTGCGGGCGATCGGGACGGCGGGGTTCGCGAAGCTGGTTGATGACGTGAACCAGTAGGCGCCACCAATCCACACGCCAACCGCAAATGGCACCACACTCTTGCGACCAGTGCGAACACACCCGTGGATGACCAGCAGCAACCCCATGGTGGCGACCACCTCCGAAAGCCATAGGTTGCCGCCGGAGCGAGCTTTGGTGGACAGGCTGATCGCAGGCAGTTTGAACATGAGGTTGGCGATGACGCTGCCGATGAACCCACCGATTGTTTGCACGACCGTGTAGAGCAGGAGGTCACGCGTGCTGATGTCGCCGAAGAGTCGATCAACCAGCGTGACGACCGGGTTGAAGTGAGCACCAGAGATCGCCCCGAACATGAGGATGAGACCAATCAATGCGCCCGCCGTGGCCGAGGCGTTCTCCAACAGTTGAAGGCCAACGTCGGTGGAAAGGTTCTGGGCCATGATTCCCGAACCGACCACGGCAATAATCAACAGCGCGGTACCAAGAGCCTCCGCTACCAGACGGCGCACCAGCTGATAGCGAAGAGGTTGTTGCGTCGTCATTAATGCACTCAGCAGCAGGCTTTGATGAGGGGAGCAGCGCTGACCGCGACCGGGTTCGGTGTGCAGCATTCGCCCTCAGTCGGATGCATCACGTCAGCATCGGCCAGCACGGTGTAGATCTCCCACGGAATCTCGGGCCCGCTCACCCACACCTTGTCCTGTACAGCGAAGCAACACGTGGTTCCTGTTTCGATGTCGCAGACAGCGCCTTCGGCCTGCATGCGAGTAGTTGCTTCTGCAACTTCTTCAGTGGAGGCCACTTCGACGCCGACGTGGTTCATGGTTCCGGGTGTGCCTTCCCCGGCGATAAGAATCAGTTTGAGAGGAGGCTCATCGATAGCGAAGTTGGCGTAGTTCTTGCGAGTCTTGTTCGGCGGTGTCTTGAACAGCTTGGTATAGAAGTCGATGGAAGCTTCGAGATCTCCAACGTTGAGGGCGAGTTGGACACGGGACACGGTTTCCTCCAGGAACGTTAGGTCATGCATCGACGTTCATCGATATGATCAATACTCGCGACTACTTCGACATCTGTCAATGTACTTCTCCCAACTTCTTCGCTACCATTCCTCTCATGGTCGCCCGCACCCCTATAGCCCGTGATCTGGTTGCGTGCTGTGCGCCCGTGCGGGCAACGATGCCCGATGAAATTCAGGCAGCGGTTCTCGCGCAAGCTTTCGCTGCGCTGGCCGACCCGATTCGCTTGCGATTGCTTGCGTTCATCGCCTCGGCCAACACCGACGAAGTGTGCGCTTGCGACTTGCTGGAGCCGTCGGGTCGTTCGCAGCCGACGGTCAGTCACCACATGAAGATCCTCATTGAAGCCGGGCTGATCACGCGTGAAAAGCGCGGTCTGTGGGTCTGGTACCGCGTCGTGCCCGCCCGGCTCGACGTCCTCCGCGTCGTCCTCGGCTAAGGGTCTCCTCAGCCGAGGACCACGGTCCTACTTCTTGGCCTTCGCCTTCGCCTTCGCCTTGGCCGCGGGCTTCTTGGCGTCGAGTTCGGCCTGGTACTTCGCGGTGGCCGTCTCTACCGCCTTGAGGTTGCTGGCAGCCAACTCGGGGCGAGCGGCGGCAGCGCGATGCTTGGCGTCGACCGTGGCGTGCCGCTGGCCCTGGAAGCGGGGAGCCACATGGCGGGCGAACAACTCGTAGCTGCGGAACTTCGCCTCCGAGTCGGCCCAGTCATGAGCCAGTTGCAGGTACGCGCCGAAGCCACCGTTGGACTGCTTGACCAGGCGATCGATCTGGTCGCAAGCGTCCTCCGGCGTGCCGATCGTGCCGAGCCCACTCTCGTTGACGAAGTCGATGAACTCCTTCACGCTGGTGCCATCGCCGACCGCCATTTGTGGGAAGGCAGCGGTGTGCTGGAGGTAATCGAACCATTGTGCGATGCCGTGTTCCACTTCACGGTACGCCTGCTCGCGGGTGGGTGCGAGATGCATAAGACCAACGAGACGCCACTTGTCGCGGTCAACTCGCACGCCATAGTTTGCGGCTCGCTCCTCCATCACGTCCCAGTGCAGCCCGAGCAGATCGAAGCCGGCAGCTGTCGTTGCGCCGATTGACAGCAGACCGTGACCGTAACGACCAGCCAGACGCGGTCCGGCCGGTGACGCGACGGCCGCAATGGTGATGGTGTCGGCCAGGTTGGAGTACGGACGCAGATGCAGGCGAGCGTCCTTCAACGTCCAGCGGCCGTTGTCGAAGCTGATGGGCTCTTCGCTGGTGAGCAGGTGCGTGATGATCTCGACTGCATCTTCCAACAGTTCACGCGTCTGAGGCATGTCGAGGCCGATCATGGCCGCGTCGGAAGGCAGTGCACCGGGCCCGAGTCCGAGCATGAATCGACCGCGCGTCATGTGGTCGAGTTGTACCGCTCGCTCGGCTACCCAGAGCGGGTTGTGGTAGCTGGCGCTGGTGACGCCGGTGCCGAGTTTGATAGAGCGGGTTCGCTGCGCCACGGCGGCGATAAAGATCTCCGGTGATGCAATGATTTCGCTGCCCGCCGAATGGTGCTCGCTGATCCATGCCTCATCAAAACCGAGTCGATCGAGGTGCTCGACTAGCGCCATGTCCCCGTCTATCAGCAACGTGGGGTTTTCTCCGGCCGGGTGAAATGGCGCCATGAAGATGCCAAACCGCATGCGGTTGCTCATGATTGCTCCTCTAGATGTGTGTGATGACCCCCTGGCGCGAAACGTAGCAGGTCGGATTGGCACGCAATACGCGGGTCAACTAGGGATGTTTTGTTTACTGCGGACCGCCGGATGTTCGGGCGGCCGCATTGCGTCGGGGGAACGGCGGGCGAAGCGACGGTAGATGCGGTCCAGCCGGGGGATGGCGGCCGTCACCAGACACCCAATGGCCGAGCCGAGGGCAAGGCCTGCTGCGGCATCAGTGAAATAGTGCGCACCGACAAGCAGCCGTGTGAACGCTACCAACACGCCGAACAGCCCGAGCACGGTGATAGTTGCGTACGGCTGGTTTACCGAGATGCGTTTGGCGAGAATGAGCAGCGACAACACCGTTACCAGCGCGCCGATGCCCGCAGCGTGGCCGGACGGAAACCCGAAGCCAGACTGCCCGGTGAGGCCCGCCGTGAAGGGTGGTCGTGAGCGCTTGATGACGTCCTTGGCGACTCGCTGCAATATGGCCGCGATACCCGGAGCGATCATGGTCGCGCACGTGGCGACGACATCTCGCTGCTTCCACCACACGAACACAGCGGCCGCGACCACGAGCAGCATGCCGCCGAGCGGTGACGCCGAGTACGAGATGATTTTGGCGACGTGGAACACCGCTCCGTTGCCATTGGCACCGATGTGGTCGTAGATGCTCTGGTCAAAATCGGTTGGGCTGGTGATGTGCCATGCACTGGCCGCGAGCGCGACAAAGAGTGCCAGTGGCACGCCAGCCGCTTTTCCTGCTTCGGAGCTAACGGTCCACCGTTTCTGGGTGGTGGCCCTTTCCATACTGTTGACGTTACTTTCCGGCGTTCAGAAAAGATCCAGGATCGGTCAATTGGGGCGGAATGGCCCACCATCGGGCTACGGGATGGCGAATCCGACCACTGCACCGCCGTCGGGGTGGTTCTGTGCCCACACTCGGCCGCGATGACGCTCGACGATCTGCTTCACGATGGCCAGACCCAATCCGGACCCGGGTTCGGTTCGGGTGATCGTTGCCCGATAGAACCGGTCGAATACGAAGGGCTGATCATCAACCGGAATGCCCGGTCCGTGGTCACGAACATCGAGTCTGCCGCCATCGACATTGACATCGATCGGCGTGCCCGTCGGGCTGTACTTGACCGCGTTTTCCACCAGATTGGAAATGGCCCGTTCAAGCATGACCGGACGACCGGAGACGACCAGATCGGGGTCGGTGGCATGGAGGTCGATTTGGCGCCCGCTCCGACGGCTTGCGCGCGCGATCACGTCGGTGGCGAGGTCGGCGAGTCGTACCGGTTCGAGCTCCTCGTTGTTCGAGGTCTGATCGGTGGCGAGCTCGACGAGTTCGGTGAGGAGGTGCGTCAGCTCGCCGGCATCAACCTGAACAGCGGCCAACACGTCGTGGCGATCGGACGGCCCGAGTCGTTCGAAGTGCTCCATCAGCTCGATGTTGGTCCGCAGGCTGGTGAGCGGCGTGCGCATCTCATGGCTGGCGTCGGTGATGAGCCGCTTTTGCTGCTCGCGTGAACCAGCCAGTGCACTCACCATGGTCGTGAAGCTCTGGGCGAGGCTACCGACTTCGCCCGTTGCGTTGGTGGGAATTGGCGTGGCGAGATCTTGAGTGGTGGCGATAGTTTCCGCGGTATCGCGCAGGTGAATGATGGGACTCACTACCCGCTTGGCAAGGAACCACCCCAGCACCGCGGCCAGGAACACACCAGCAAGCGCAAGCACGAGCAACCTACCGATCAGGGACTCGAGCACGTCGTGGCCCTCGTTGAGCGGCCGGATCATTTGGATATAGCCACCCTCGTGCCACGGCACGGTGACCAGCCGGTACTCGCTTCCCTCGATCTTCACCGTGCGCAATACCGGACTGGTGACCGTTGATTTTGCGTCGGCCGGAGTGAAGGGAAGCTCGTTCTTGGCACCTAGATAACAGGAGGTTTTCGTACCGTCGGTTTCGGCGATCTGGGCACCGACGGCGCCTTCGAAGGTCGCTGCTTGCGGGCAGCCGTGGCGCTCGTCCGGCTGTTGTCCCCGACCGCCCTGCTGCCGATTCGAGCCACCGCGGCCCAGACCGGCCAGCTCGATGCCCTTTGAGCGCAGCGAGCTGTCGATGCTCTTTTGAATCTGATTGGCAGTCGCAAAGTAGGCCCCACCGGTGGCGAGCACGCCAACGAGAGCGGCGACCAATGCAAGAGAAATGGCGATTCGCCAGCGCAGACTCATGGTCGTAGCACGTATCCGATGCCGCGCACGGTGTGGAGTACCCGTGGCGAGCCATTGGCTTCAGTCTTGGTACGCAGGTACCCGACGTAGACATCGAGCGACCGCGAGTTGGTCTCGAAGTCGTAGCCCCAGATGCGCTCGTAGATCGTCTCCCGCGAGAGCACCACACCAGCGTTGAACATCAACAGTTCCAAGAGGTCAAACTCGGTTTTGGTGAGGTCAAGTTCGTCACCATTTCGACGAGCGATTCGGGCCTTCGGGTCGAGGGTGACGTCACCGACCGTCAAGACGTCGTCGGTACCCGACACGCTCGTGCGACGCAACAACGCACGGAGCCGAGCAGACAACTCCGACATGGCGTAAGGCTTCACCAGATAGTCATCCGCGCCGGCATCGAGCCCGGCCACTCGATCGGTTACCTCGTGCCGAGCCGTCAACATCAAGATAGGCATCGTGCGATAACGGTCGCGCAGCTGACGGCAAACCGTCAGGCCGTCGATGAACGGCATCATCACATCGAGAATCACCAGGTCGGGCTCACTGGCCGTAACGGCCTCTAGCGCCTGAGCGCCGTCGCTGACGGCAGTGACCTGATATCCGTCGAAGCGAAGAGCGCGTTCCAGCGATTCGCGGATGCCACGGTCATCTTCGGCCACCAGGATGCGGGCTCCGCCGCCTTCAGTCATGACCCAATCATACGAAGGCGTCCGCGAGAACTCTGTAAGAAGTGGGGCCACCGGTGGGGTTCTTACCATCTTCTTGCGGGATCCTTGGACCGTACTTACGCACGGCGCCCACAGTACGGTCGTACTCATACTCGCTCGGCGCAATCGGTCGTACCGCAGGCCGCGATCATCGCAGCAATAGCGCTGTTCGAGAAGCGTCGTCGCCAACAGCGGACCGCGGATCTGCGAGCATCACTTTAGGACTCCGAAAGGTAGGTCTGCGTGAACAACTTTCTCTGGTACATCGGCAGGGCCGCCGGCATCGTCGCCATGATCCTGGCGGCCATCTCGCTGCTGTTCGGCCTGCTTTTCTCCGGACGCGAAACCGGCCGCAAGAAGCGGCCGGCATGGTGGCTCGACCTCCACAACTGGCTCGGCGGCCTGGCCGTGGCCTTCACTGCGATCCACATGTTCACGCTCTTCGCCGACTCCGACATGGCTCTCAGCCTGGCGGCGCTCTTCGTCCCAAACGCGGCCAAGGACGGCACGGCCGGTATCACCTGGGGCGTGCTCGCTGCCTATGCGATCCTCACACCGGCCGTCACCGGACTCGCCCGTTTCAAACGCCGCATCCCTCGCAAGGTCTGGCACATCGTCCACCTCATCTCCGTGCCCGGTGTGCTCTTCGCCGGCCTCCACGGCTACATCACCGGAACCGACCGATCGACCACCGGATACAAAGCGCTCACCCTCGGCCTACTCGCTCTTTCGGTGTACGCCGGAGCACTCCGGCTGCTCGGCATTCGTGCCAGAAAGCAAGCGACCGTCAGCGCAAGTGGTTGATTGCCATGGCCGCGTAGAGCCCCATACCGGTGGACATGGTTGCTTCATCGAACACGGCACGGTTGGAATGGTTCGG
>JAYTKG010000521.1:0-8080 GCA_043730435.1 Acidimicrobiia bacterium
GGCACAAGCGAGCTGAGGTCCTCATCCCACAGAAGGCGGATTCGTACCTTGGGCACCCGCTTCCCGCCCAGGGTCACGCTGCGATTCCGACCCCGCTGTCGAGCAAATCTTCGAAGGCGGCCGCGGCACGCACCTCTTCGACAGTCAACTCGAAGTCAAGAGCGACATCCTCCTCGTCCTCATCGAGGAGAAGTTCAGCTATAGCGGCCGTCGGGATCCGTGTGCCTTCGATACATGGCGCGCCCGCTTGGATCAGCGGGTCAACCTTGATGAGCGGAGCCGGCCGCATGATCGATGGTCGGCCGCTCTCGTTGAATTCCAGCCCTCGCAGATAAAGGGCGACGACTTCTTGGATCACGCCCTGGCCTGACATGCCGATGTCGACGTAGCCATGGCCGTCAAGATCACCGAGAAAGCTCTCACCGCTTGTTGCAAGCCGATCGATGATCGGCTTCGATGCCAAAGGCCACCGCTCGCTGGTTGCGGTCCTGAGCATCTTCATGCCGGCCCGCAGTGCCCGATCAGATACACCCCGGCCCCTAAGAAGCGCAGCGAAATCGAGGCTGATGAGGTCGAGGAACGAAAACATCCGCTCAAAAGATGGCGGGACGGGGGCAGGGCCGTGTGTCGAATCCGTCGACAACCCGACGACCCACTCAACGCTATGACCGACAAGTCGCGCCACCTCGGCGGCGTCGTACATGCCCTGGTCGATCATCCCGGTGCTCATACCGCTCACCTTACTTTGGGGGTGCAACACGGTTCAGGTACGCCGCCGCTGTAGAGCGGAGCGGCCGCAACACCGAACCCAGAATCGGTCACGAATGCCCAGCGAGGGCATTAAAGCTGCTCCGTGACGCCTCATGAATCGGCTCATTGGACACCCGAGTTTCTAGCGGTGCGTAACGCTGCGACCCGCTTGCGCCGACGGCAATAGGTTCGGCGGCCACCACCCGGGCTAAGCCGGGCTCGGCGATTGCCTGCCCTTCCAACTTGTCAGACCTAGCGAGCCCGGACTATCGGCTGGAATGAGCACCTGCCAATCCATCGTCAAACCGGTTTCAGTGCGGTATCGGTCGATGCCCACGAGCGTGGCCCGACTTCCGTTCGCGAAGACTGCCACCACGATGTCATCGTGCCGAAGCGCTCTGACCAAGTCGACGAAGGGCAGCGGGTGGAGCCCAGGGGCACCGGGGGCCTGCGAAGCAGTCGGCGAGGCGAGGTTGAAATCGTCGACGGTCAATTCGACACGGTCGGCGGCTCGCACGATGCCGGTCACACGAGCGAAGAATTCCTTGTTCCAACCGACGAGGAGTAGAGCTCCATCCGGCGCGGCGTTGCCCTCGTCTCGGCACTGTGCCCCAAGGCGTCGGGATGCAGACTCGACATAGTGATCGGCGAAATCCTCAGCGCTCGCGATGTTTGTCGCATGGCGGTCAGGCGACGGACAGCAGTGACGACGTCGTCCGGGTAAGGATTGACGACTTCGACGTCGACATCAGGTCGAGACAAGGTCTCGGACACCATCGACGCACTCACGAGATCAGTCAGAGGAAGCGAGTAGCCAACCAGAGCTACACGATTCGCCTTGCGAAGCGCCGCCGCTGATCGTCGCCAAATGTCGGACATAATCGGGTTCCGGAAGAACGCTGACTTGCCCGCCGCCGGGGGAACCACGAAAGGTTCTCTCCCAGGCAAGTAACGCTGGCGGCGCTCTGTGTCGTCATCCAGCTCCCATTGGCTCAACGTGGCACCGGTGGCATCACCCGACACCCAGAACCAGTTGAGCGAGCCGTGCAACTTGAGCAGCTGTATCGCCGGCTTCGGCTCCTCCCCCAAACGCAAGTACGGCGGTGGGAATGGTGGAACATCACGAAGCATGTTCGCCCAGGCAACCGGCTCCTCGCCGGGTTGCTTCTCAAAGTCATGGATCTCGGCCAGTTGCATCGCCCGCTCAATGAGACGGTCATAATTGAACGTGATGACCGTTGCTCGGCAGAAGTGCAGTGACGTGACCAAGCGAATGACCCAGCCTGGCAACCCATCGGCAACTGCCGCGGCCTCGGCTTCACACAGAATCTGGTGGAGTGCTTCAATCAATCGCTGAAACTTGGCGAAGTTCTCAGCGTTTTGAGCCGGACTGAGGTACGGCTGCGGCTCGGCAAGTTTCGACAGCCACGCCTCAAATCGCCCGCTCTCGAAGGTTTCTGCCATCTGGATGCCAGCGATCGTCACTGCCTGATTTCCAAGCGTGTCGGTCAGAGGAAACCTACCGCTGACTGCAAGCGAGAACCCGGCGCCAAGTACGACGACATCGTCGCTCGGCCTGCTTTTCAAAAGCCCGGACATCTCGATCGGAATGGGTCCAGAACCGCTCGCAGAGCTGTTCACGGTCGCGCTCCCATTTTTGGCATCTTCGAGGACCTTCGGGATTCGCCAACACCTCTCGACTCGGCGATTCGGCGGAGAAGCGCTGCCGCTGGTTCGTCGGTTGGATCCTGCCGAACGAGCTTGCCTTCGAAGGCACACTTGAGAATCGACCGACGCAAGCTTTCCGAGCGTGCGAAGCCAATGTCCACAGTCCGCTCGCATGCATCGATGAAGGAGAGCTGTCGCTCGACCTCGGCAACGATTCGATTCTGCTCAGCTTTGGGCGGGACCGGCAGGGGAAGGGCCTCTACGAGCCGCTTATTAAGGGCCTGCTGATTGTTACCAGAGCCAACTCTTCGCGTCTGCTCGTAGCCGGAAGCGAGAACGGTGTAGAGCAGGTGCTCGTTACCGCTGACCCTTCAACGCGTATTGACGCACAGTTCTGATTGTGTGCAGCAGGAATTTCAAGGATTGCTGGCTGGCCGCGAGTCTTGCCCTCCCCAATCATGGCCAACATCACCGTGCCGGACGGATGGACTCGACCTATTCTCCCGCCCAAGGCCTCCTCCGAAATCGTCTCTCGCGTAGAACGAATCCTGTTGAAACTGACTTCGCTGCTTGAAACCCAGGATATCCCCCCGCCCCAAAGCCGCGGCTCCTTTCTGCTCGGCGTGGATCCAACAGCAACGCGACATACCAGCCCGATGTTGCTCAGGCACCAGCTTGCGGGTAGGCCACGTGAATCAAGGTTTACCAGGGAGCCACTATGGCCGGCGAGGAGTTTGGAGGCGGGTTCGTCGGCGGGGTCTTGGGGGACGAGGCGGCCGGTGACGGCGGCGGCGAGGACGGATTCGCGGAGGCGTTTGAGGCGTTGGCGGGTCGCTCGGAGCGCGGCCTCGCCGGCGTCAAGTTTGGAGAATGCCTCCTCGACCGCCCTAGCGATCCGCTCCTGCTCGGCGCGTGGCGGCACGGGGATGGTCCAATTGGTGAGTGCCGCCGCACCAAGATGGTGAATGCCGACACCCCGAGAGCCAGCGGCAAACCGACCAGTCAGAGCTTCCTTCCGAAAGAAAAGCTCGTAAAAATCGCTATCCAATTCCTTCGGAACACGGACTCGGAGCAGCGTGTTCTGGAAACAGCAACCTGCGACCTCGCCTTTGTACTGGCCGGGTTTGCCTACCTCAGCGGGGCTACCCGATGCCTCCCCGAGGAGGATGTCGCCTGGCTGAAGTTCGTAGACCTTCGACTCGGCCTCGGTGAAGGCCATCTCCTTGACATCGGTGAGAGCGAGGCCGGACCAGTTGACGTTGGCGGCTCGTAGATACGGCCTCATTCGCTCACCAGTCGCGCGACTCGGAGACCGTTGACGACCCAGCCGGACCTCGGCGACATCAGCGAGCCTCGCCTCAGCCCAGCCAACCGGCAGATCCGTCATGCGGCGAGCTCGGCGATGAGTTGGTCGAGCAGCGGAGCCAGCTGGCCGGCGAAGGCTGTGTTGGCGCGGCCGTAGCCGCCGTGGGTGACGAAGGGTTCGAGTTCGAAATCGTCCGCAGCAATGGTCAGGCTGGTCGCCAGGTGTTCCTTCACGCGGGTCAGCCAAACCAGTTGCTCGTCACTGAACGTCGTTCCAGCCTGCGATTGGCCAGCCAGCCAGTTGGCGAATCGTTCGTCGACAGTCAACGGGTAGGCCACCAGATCGCCATCGGGTTGGAGCGCGTTGCGTACGAGGGACACGAGATTGGTCAGCACCGTGCCGGCCGAACCGCGCACGCGGCTTGCGTCGAGGGCTTGGTGGGCTTCCCACAGGCGTTCAGGCGTCCAGTTGTACGGCGGGCGTTTGATGGTGGCGGCCAGATCTTTGATGGCTCGTAGCGTCAGACGCTTGTCATACGGGCGGGAGTACAGGATCTGCAGCGCTTCGATGTCGGCGATGTGCTCGGCCACGAACGCCCGCCATGATCCGACAGTGTCCTGCGCCCGCTGGGTGGCATCAACGGAGAACCCGGCGTCGAGCACCTGATCCTGGGAGGTTTCGTCGAGAACCTGGGTATAGCTGCGTCGCACTTCTATGAGTTTCTCGCGTAACTCCGGCCGGGACGCAAACACACGGCACGCGGCATCCACCAACTCCGTCTTCGCTACCGCAACCTGCTCGGGTGTCGGTTCGAACCCGTCGCACATCTCGGCCGCTTTTGCCCACGCATTGTCCACATCGATAGCGTCGGTGAGGAGCCCAACCAGACGGGAGAGATCCACGCCATCGGCGGCGTCGGACAGGATGCGACGATCGTCTTTGGAGATGACCCGATCCAGGCGAGCGAGCCGTCCGGCGATCGATGACACGATGTCAGGGTCACGAACTCCGGCGGCTACCTGATCGAGCAGCTTCTTCAGGGGCTCACCCTTACGTCGCTCCAATGGCTGCGAATCCGACAGGTCGGTCTCGGTCACCCCGACGGCGTCGATGAGGACGAACCCCGTCTTGGCAGTGGCATCGGCGGAGACGGCTTGCAGATCGTTGTCGTTGATGGTGCGAACGCCGCGGCCTTTCATCTGCTCGAAGAAGTTGCGGCTACGCACCATGCGCATGAACATCACGCATTCCAACGGCTTCACATCCGTACCGGTCGCAATCATGTCGACCGTCACCACGATGCGCGGGTTGAAGCTGTTGCGGAACTGGTTCAGTAGATTCTCGGGCTTCTCCCCCGTGGTGCGGTAGGTGATCTTCACCGCGAAGTCGTTGCCCCGGCCGAACTCCTCCCGACAGATACGCACGATGTCATCGGCATGCGAATCGTCCTTGGCGAAGATCAAGGTCTTGGGCACCTCGGTACGGCCAGGGAAAATGCCGCCATCGGCCAGCGGTTTGAACAGGTTGTCCTTGAACGTGCGGATCACCGTGCGAATCTGATCGATGGCCACCACGTCACGATCGAGCTGATTCGCACCGTAGACGACGTCCTCATCGAGTTTCTCAAACCGGGTCTTGCGGGTGTCACGCTCACGGAACTTGGTGACCAAACCGGCCTCGACCGTGGAGCCGGTCTCAGAGATTTTGGTGCGGATGCGATAGACGTCGAAGTTCACGTTGACGCCATCGGCGACGGCTTGGGTGTGGCCGTATTCGACGACGAGGTTCTGGTTGAAGAACCCGAACGTCTGCTTCGCCGGGGTTGCGGTCAGCCCAATGATGAATGCGTCGAAGTATTCGATGACCTGGCGCCACACCCCATAAATCGAGCGGTGGCACTCATCCACGATCACCACATCGAACGCCTCGATCGGCAACAGCGGGTTGTACACCACATCAACGGGTGCGGTCGGTTCGATCTCCGAACCCGACATCTCATCCACGTCCGGTGCGAGTTCGGCCTCGCCGCGCAGGATGGAATACAGCCTCTGCACCGTCGTGATGACCACCCGGGCGGCCGGGTCGATCTTGTTCGACTTCAACAACTGCACGTTGTACAAGTCGGTGAACTTTCGGCCATCACCCGGCGTGGAGAACTGCTCGAACTCCCCCAACGTCTGCCGACCGAGGTTCGCCCGGTCCACCAGGAACAGCACCCGGCTGGCGTCGGCCTGCTTCACCAACCGGTAGGCCAAGTTCGCGGCCATGAACGTCTTGCCCGATCCCGTCGCCATCTGTGCCAACGCACGCGGCCGGTTCGCCCTCATCGACGCCTCGATAGCCGCGATGGCCGTCGACTGAATGACGCGACCGGTATCGGCCACGGGGCCGAGCTGGTTCAGTCGCGCTCGCAGCGAACCGCCGTCGGCATCCTCCACCCAATGCCGCAACGATCGAGCGAGCGACTCCGGACGATGGAATGTCACGACCGGCCGACTGCGCGGCTCGGGGTCGAATCCGTCGGTGAACATCGTCTCGTCACCCGTCGACTCGTACAAGAACGGCAACGGGTTCACGAGCGCGGGCAGGTTCTTCGGGAGGCCCGCCGAGTACTTCGCGGACTGTGACTCGACGCCAGCAAGCGGCGTGCCCGACTTCTTTGCCTCGATGGCGCCGACGGCCTTCTGGTCGACAAACAAGACGTAGTCAGCCCGACCGTGACCAGGCGCCATGATGAACTCACGCACGGCCACACCCTGACCGGCGAACAAGTTGAGTTGCTTCATGTCCTGCACGAGCCATCCGCACGCAACGAGCTGTCGGTCGATCTCGACGCGTGCCTTCGCCTCGGCGGTCAAATAGTCAGTGGCTCCGGGCACGCCGCTACGCCCCTACATCTTGAAACAGCCATGCCGTCATACAAAATCGTCCCGCTCATCCCGCGTCCCCGAACGCTACCCCTTGAACAAGTTCTGAGAAAGGACTCGTTCGAATTCCGCTCGAGCGACGAGCAGTCCTCGCTCCATGGTCAGTCCTCGCCGTCTCGAGCTGACGTCGCTGCTTGGTTGCCCACTTCAAAGGTCGCCGCGTATGGGATCTACGAATTTGGTTTGGCCATCTACGAATATGGGTTGACAGGGCGGCCGTATGTCGGCAGAGTGAGGGCATGTCTACAGCCGAGGCGCAGCGAAAATGGCGTGCTCGCCATGGAGCGCGCACCGGTGTGCGAGGCAGGACGGCGACTTCGCCGTGCGGCACGCTTGCAGCCCATAAACGCCATGTCCGTCATTACGAGCCTCCATGTGAGTTGTGCCGGCTCGCGGCGCGGGCCGAGCGAGGGTTTCGACGCAACAAGGGCGCGTGGCAGCGTTCGGATCGATTCGCTTGGCTTCTCCACCGCATCGTTCTTGACGAACTACTCACCGACCCGGTCCTCGTCATTGATCGTGCGACCGAACGGCTCGAAACTCAGCGTCACCGACCGGGCGCGGACGCCGAGGTCGTGCTGTGGGATCGATGGGCCGACCTTCTCGGCGGCCCTATCACCGACCTTGCCTCGGCGATGATCGGCCTCGACGAGGACTCCAAACAGCTCCGCTCAACCACACCGTTCGTCGGCATCATCGATGAGGCCCGCAGAACTTCCGCGTTCGAAGCATCTCGCTCCGTATGCGGCGCGAAGAACTGAAACACCTGCTCCGACCGCGTGTCGCGGATTCACGACCGGGATATCGCGCAGTTCGCTCTCCAGCCGATAGGTTTCGGCGGACCTATTTTCTCGCCGCCGTCGTACCGGTCATCGTCCTGGGTTCTCGAGCGATCAACGAGGGGTGCTGATGACCACCGAGCGCCATCGAGTTGAGCTAGCCATCGGCGATGTGCGAACACCGATCACCGACAGAGTCGCAGACCCAGCGTCGAAAGACCCGAGCATCCTTCCATTCCGGGCAAGATCTTGGTCAGACTTTGAAAGGATCCTGCTGCAGTACGCGGAGCACGTCGACGGGCTGCGCTCCGTGCGGATCTACGGTCTGCCGGGCCAAGCGCAGCACGGCATCGACCTTTATGGCTCGAATCCCGCCGGTGAGACGGTGGCGTACCAGGCCAAGAACGTCAGAAGGTTCACCGCAGCGAGCCTCCGCGCCGCGGTGAAGAAGTTCAATGACGAACCTCCGCCGATACTTGATGTCCGGCGCCTCGTCCTTTGCACGGCGTGCCGGACGGACGACAAGAAGATCGGTGAGGAACTGGCAAGGCAACGGGGGGAGAACCCGAAGCTGAAGATCGAACTATACGACGAGCGTACGCTCTCCGAAGGGCTTCGGGGTCGCCCCGATCTCGTCCGCCGCCTGTTCG
>JAYTKG010000522.1:0-5010 GCA_043730435.1 Acidimicrobiia bacterium
CGAGTACGGCTACGGCGAAGCGTTGAGTGACGGCGCGGTGGTGCGTCCGGTGTACTTCCCGCGCATCGACGGGATGATGGAGTGGACGGCTCCCGACGGAACGGTCAACGCCGCCAGCTTCCAGGACGCGCTCGATCGGCAACGTAGCTCGGAGCGGCTGCGCACCGCGCTGAGCAGTGAGGGTGAATGGCTGCCGGTGGTGCTGGGTGAGGCGCACAAGCGCCTGACCAAGATCCGGCTCGATCACCCTGAGGCGGGTGGTTTGGTGATTGCCACCGATCAGGATCACGCCCGCACGATCGCCAAACTGTTGCGTGACCGCATCGGCACCGTGGCTGAGGTGGTGACGTCCGATGACCCGACTGCGTCGCATCGCATCAGCCGTTTCGCAGATGGCATTGCACCGTGGCTGGTGGCTGTGCGCATGGTGTCGGAGGGGGTCGATATCCCCCGTTTGAGGGTTGGTGTTTTTGCGACGACGACCTCCACCGAATTGTTCTTCCGTCAAGCGGTCGGGCGCCTCGTTCGGTGGACACCCGGCCGCAAAAGTCAGAAGGCCTACTTCTACATTCCCGACGATCCTAGGCTGCGCACGCACGCGTTTCAGATTGCCGATCAACGTCGACACTCACTTCGTCGGAAGGACGAGGACGTCGACGGGCTCACCGAATTCGCGCTCGAACAAGAGGCCAGCGAGTTCGACGCCGCCACGTCCGACGCCGAGCAGATGTCGCTCTTTTCGGTCATCTCGGCCGTGGCCACCGAAGTTGTCGTGCATAGTCCGGACTTTGACGATGAGCCCGATCCACCCGATCCCGACACTGCGTTTCTTGATGACCCCGACTTTCTGATTGACCTGGACCCGGTCCCGCTACCCGGCGGTGGGTCCCTTGTAGGGGGCGGTAACCGGCGGGAAGAACGGGAACGGTTGCGAGAGGCCAACGCCGATCTGGCGCGGGCGTTGGTTGATCGGACTGGGTGGACCCACGCCAAGGTCAACGGCGAGATGAACCGCCTGGCTGGCATCGAGAAGATCAGCCAGGCAACGATCGAGCAGCTGCAACGTCGCGTCCGCTACGGCGAATCATGGCTCCGCCGGGCACCACGATGAGACTGTCGACTCTGCAACCAGAACCGACCGCATAGCTTCTGATCGGTATGAGGCGTCGCGGGATGGTCCTTGCCGGTCTGTTGTCCTCTCTGATGCTCGTTGCCATCAGCCGCCCGGTAGTTGCAAATGAAACGGGTGGTGCGACGAGATGCGTGGGCGCAAGTCCGTCACTGGCGGCGGCGTACAACGAGGCATTCGAACGTCCGCTCGGGAACTGGCAGGCGGGCGACGCGCCGCACAGTTACCCGCTACCCGATGGCACCGTGTTGTGGATCCTGAACGATTCGTTCATCAACGCCAAGAACCCAGCCGGTGGTATCACGGCAGACTCCACGTTCGTGCACAACGTCGCGGTGAAACAGTCGCAACGCTGTTTCGAAGTCATCGCCGGACTCGATCCGCCCCCGCCGCCCCCTGGCGCCACGACCATCCCGGTGGTACCGACCTTGGCACCAAAGCCGACCAGCTTCTTGGCGTCGGGAGAAACGGCAAAGACATGGTGGTGGTTCCACGGTGGGGACGTGGAAGGCAACTACCTCCACGTCTTCGTCACGGCCATGCAGCAAATCGGTGCACAGAGTTGGGAAATCGCATTCCAACCAGCTTCCATCGCAATCGCCACGTACGACTGGCGCACGCTTGAACTGGTTGATGTTCGACCGGCACCGAACTCGGGTGTGCATCCCGGCTACGGCTTCTCGGTCGCCAACGACGAGAGCTACACCTACCTGTTCGGTCACGATGACAACCGCCAGTTCGCCAAAGGCACCAGAGAGAACTACGTCGCTCGCGTTCCGCTTCATCAGGTCTTCAACCCTGCGAGCTATTGGAACGGCAATGCGTGGGTTGGTGACGCGAATCAGGCCGTGAGCATCTCGACGGAGGGCACCTGGGATCATCGCATGACGGTGATGCACCAGGACGATCGTTGGTTGGCAACGGCCAAAGAAGACGACTTCTTCGGCGACGAATTCCTGATCCTGGAAGCACCTCAAGCGCAGGGACCGTGGGTGATCACGCAGCGACGAAAGGTTCCAACACTCACGAACCCGGCCGACGCCGTGACCTACGACGGCACCGCAATTCCGAAGATCGTCGACGGCAAGATCATCATTGGATGGTCGAACAACCAGTACGACTTCGCCCGAGTCGCACCGCAACCGAGGCTCTACCGACCGAGCTTCGCCGACGTCGCTCTCGGCGCGCCGACGCAGTCGAACGCGATCTGCCACGGCGACCAGGTTGGCCGCTCCGGTCAGTTGCGGCCCGGAGCGACATCTCGCTATCAACCACTTGAGCCGAGGAGGGTGCTGGACACTCGCGATACCGCCAAGGCCATCGCCGCCGACTCCGTCCGCAGGTTTGATCTTGCGACGGCGCTCGGCCTGACCCCTGGCAGTTTCACTGCTGCGGTACTCAACGTCACCATGGTCGATGCCAGAGGCGAAGGTTTCATGACGGTCTGGCCGGGCGGAGCGGCTCGACCCCAGGCGTCGAATCTGAACAGCGATCACGTTGGTTCCACCACCGCCGATTTGGTGACGACCGCAGTCGACAGCACCGGAGCGATTCAGATCTACGCGTCGGTCAGTGCGCACATCATCGTTGACGTGGCTGGCATCTATCTTCCCGCAACCTCCTCACAGGCGGGGAGATTTCAGGCGCTCAATCCCGCCCGCTTGCTCGACACACGCGACATTGGCCCGGCACTGCCAGCAGGCCGCACCACCACCCTCAACATCGGCCTTCCGGCGGGAGGCGTGAGTGCGGTCGTGCTCAATCTCACGAGCACGGCCGCGACATCGGCAGGCTTCGTCACGGCATGGGCCGATGGCGGGCGGCCCAACGCGTCGAACCTCAACGTTGACCGCGGCGCCACCCGCGCCAATCAGGTAATCGTGCCCGTGTCCTCCGATGGCTCGGTTCAGTTCTACAACGACTCGCCGATGCACCTCATTGTTGACGTCGCCGGCTACTACACCACGGCAGATGCCCCGGTGTCGGATCGTGGGCTCTTTGTATCCACAGTGCCTATGCGCCTGCTGGATAGCCGAGATGCTCCCGGCAGACCGGGTACTGGCTGCGTCGCCACAATAGTTGCACCTGCAACTGCTTCGGCGGCAGTTACTACACTGACCGTCGCCGATTCGCGAAAGCCCGGTTACGCAACGATGTGGCCGGGCGGCCAAGATCGCCCGACCACGTCGTCATTAAATCTCGATGGCGTGGGCCAGACAAGACCAAACCACTCCATCGTGCGCCTCGATGCCAGCAATACCCTGCAGGTGTACGTCGAGCCGAGAGGCCACGTCATTGTGGACCTGGCCGGCTACTTCACCTGACGTTCGTTGCGTTCTTCTGGCAGTACACGGTGTCGAAAAACGACATAGGGGACTGCAGGAATGGGCTACTGGGCGGCCGCTGCGCGGCGTTGCTGCAACAGCGCGGTGACGGCTTTGCCGTCGGCTTGGCCTTTGGTGGTCTTCATGATGGTGCCGACCAGGGCACCCATGGCCTTCTCTTCGCCGGAAACGTACTTGGCCCATGCGTCTGGCTGAGCGGCGATTGCGGCGTCGACAGCGCCTTCTAGGGCGTCTGATGCCATGGCCTCGAAACCTCGGGCTGCGGCGAGCGCTGAAGGGTCAGCATCTCCCCCAGCGGCCACGATGTCGGCCATAAGTGTCTTGGCCTGGGTGGCGCTGATCTTGCCTTCGGCTTCGAGCTTGGTCAGGGCGGTGAGCGTGGCCGGCGTGGGCGTAGGACCAACGGGCGGAACGTTGTGCTGCAGGTGCGTGGCAGCTCGTTGCGGGTCGGCCCCAGCCGCGATGCAATCGAACAGCAGAGCATCCCATCCACGCTCGACCAGCACGATGACGGTCTCGTCGGTGATGGTAGAACTGATTGCATCTGCAACTTTATGGCGGCGGGCGGCAGGCAGCACCGGTAGGGCCTGACGCACCGCGTCGATCCACACTTCGCCCGGCACGATGGGAACGAGATCGGGTTCAAGGAAGTAGCGGTAGTCGTCAGCGTTTTCTTTCACGCGCAACGTGTGCGTGCGGCTGTCAACGTCGGACCAATGACGGGTTTCCTGACGGACGCGTTCGCCATCTTCGATGAGGATGATCTGGCGACGGGCCTCGTACTCGATGGCTTTACCGAGCGAACGGAGCGAGTTGAGGTTCTTGATTTCGCAACGGGTTCCGTACTCGGTGCCGTACTTGTGCACGCTGACGTTGGCGTCGCAGCGCATGGAACCCTCTTCCATCTTGGCGTCGGACACGCCGGTAGCGATGAGGATTTCTTGCAGCTCAGCCATGTACTGCTTGGCCTCTTCCGACGTGCGAATGTCGGGCTTGCCGACGATCTCGAGCAGCGGAATACCGGCGCGGTTGTAATCGACCATCGAGTACTCACTGCCGTGGATGCGGCCTCCGCCACCGCCGATGTGGGTGGACTTGCCGGTGTCCTCCTCAAGGTGCGCCCGCTCGATACCGATGCGCTTGCCGCTCGGCAGATCAAGGTAGCCCTCACGGTCAATGGGCTGGTCGTACTGGGTGACCTGATAGTCCTTCGGCATGTCGGGGTAGAAGTAGTTCTTCCGATGAAACACGCTGGAGTGCACGCTGCAATTCAGCGCCAGACCAAGACGAATGGCCAGCTCAACCACCTGGTGATTCAGAACGGGCAACGAGCCGGGCAAGCCGAGGCAGACGGGGCAGACGTTGGTGTTGGGCTCGTCGCCGAACATGTTGGGGCACGAGCAGAACACTTTGGTTTTGGTGGCGAGTTCGGCGTGTACTTCAAGGCCGACGACCAGTTCGTAGCCGTTGATGAAGTTGGTGGTGTCGATAGCGGTGTCGGTCATGCCATGCTCGCTTCCAGGACGGCGGCGGTAC